>CALBJS010000113.1 GCA_937892995.1 uncultured Peptococcaceae bacterium
ATAGATAGTGGATTCAAGGCTTAAAAAGAACATACGTACTGCAAAACTCAAGATACAATAAATTTTGAATTGTTACCAGCAAAAAATTACTATCAAAATATTTTCCCCAAAAAATATTCTAGTAAATAAAAATAATTAATGTAAGAGTCTGTCGGTTTTCCAAAGAAAAACACTTATAGAATACTAGTTTATATTCAATTTTTCCCAGAAAAAGACCTGGGCTTTAAGTCCAGGTCAAAAAAGTTATATATCATAAAGGGAAAGGTTTAGAGTTCATTTTGAACTATACAACACAAACCTTAAAAAACGATTAAAGAACCTGCTTTATTTTCTTAATTTGTAAAATTTTATTTTTTGTAGCAAATTGATTTTCTAAAAGTATAATAGTAAGGGGGCGTATATGCTTATCAAGAAAGGACCTTTCACAAAGGAAGACCTTTGTTTGTTTCTCAATGAGCAAATGGCTAAGATCATTCAAAACTTTGAAACTCGCAACGGCAGGCTAAAATCATTTGAGCTGAATTTTAACTTCGAGAGATCAAACTACAGCCTGACCGATAGGGACATAAGCTCCTTTAGAACAAGGATGAAGGAATGATTACTTCGTGTAGGATAAGCAGAAAAATAAGACAAGGCGTTAGAAATACCAGATGGAATATTCCAAAAGAACCTGGATGATCTTGAAGATTAACCAGGTTCTTTTCTCTTAATCCCAATGTTGTGCAGAAGAGAACGAGACCGAATGCTACGATAATAATAGGAATATTTTGAAAAAGGCTAGGAAATGGAAGGAGGAAAAAAATGAAGAAGTTAACAACAAGCAAAACCTTTAAAGACGCCAAGATCACCCGCCGTACATTCCTCAAAGGAGTGGGAGCAATCACCGTAACCGGCTCCTTAGGCATGGCAGGTGTTTTGGGCGGTAACACGCGGCAGGTAAAAGCTACGGAAGATGCACCTATCAAGTATATCCATAGCTGTTGTACAGTGAACTGTACCTCACGCTGTCATCTGAAAGGACATGTACAAGACGGTCGGATCGTAGCAGTTACTCCCGGACTTTTGCCGGGTCGCGACGACTATCCCAACGCCTGCTTACGTGCGATGAGTTATGCCCAACGACTGCAAGATCCTACCCAGCGTGTACTCTATCCGATGAAAAGAGTGGGAGAGCGCGGGGAAGGAAAATATGAACAAATCACTTGGGATGAGGCCTTTGACCTCATAGCTGCTAAACTTACCGAGACGAAAGAAAAGTATGGTTCTCATGCGGCATCCTTCTTTACGATGTCCGGGAATTTGGCCAAACTGGCCTGGGAATCCACAACACGTCTGGGAGCGACTTTTGGAGGGACCACCTATAGTACGGAAGGGCTAATGGGAGACCACGGTGCTAGTATGGGTATGAACTTGGTCTTTGGTCAGGCTCGTGGTGGACACGATACTCGCGACTATATGAATTCCAAGTTGATCCTGCTGTGGGGACGCAATGTCGCCGATACTCATACCAGCGAATTGCGCTATATCATCAAAGCTAGAGAAAACGGGGCTAAAGTAGTGATGATCGACCCGCGTCAATGCAGCAACGCAGCTGTCGCCGACCAATGGATTCCCATCCGACCGCAGACCGATCCGGCTTTAGCTTTAGGAATGATGAACTATATGATTTCTCGTGATTTACATGATGTAGCTTGGTTAAAAGCTAATAGCTGTGCACCTTTGCTCGTGCGAAACGATGATGGTCAATACTTACGCCTGAACGGTTCCTATGCTGTTTGGGATGAAAAGTCCAAGAGTATCGTGCCTGCAGGAACAGCCGGTGTAGATCCGGCCCTAAGCGGAGAATATGTAGCTGCTGATGGCGTGAAATGTCATCCTTCCTTTGTGGATCTGGCTAAAGAAGCATCTAAATATACGATTGCAGTAACGGCTGAAATTTGTGGGCTGGAAGAAGAAGTTGTCGAACAACTGGCCTATGAGTACGCAACAATGAAGCCGGCCGGTATTCGAATGGGACAAGGGATGCAAAGGGTTTATAACTCTTTTGCCCCTTTCCGCACAGTAGCTACTTTAGCGGCTGTAGCCGGTTATATTGGTGTTTCCGGAGGCGGGGCTTCGCATATGGGCGGAACGTCTTCCATTAACCCCATTCCCGGTGTGACCGTGCCTGACTTTAACTTTGCGGAATGGTCCAATACAGGGGACGCACCGTTTATTGAGAAGAAAAGCTCCCAACTCTATAATATGATTGAGAATGACGAAGTAAAATTTCTCTGGATCGCTGTTTCTAATTTTATTAACCAATCACCCGACGCCAACCGTGTTATCCAAGATATTTTGCCTAAAGTGCCTTTTATCGTCAATGTGGACCCTTTCTGGACGTGGACGGCTAAATATGCTGATCTCGTGTTACCGGGTAAAACTCACTGGGAAGTATGGGATCTTCTGGTACGTTCCCCTTGGGTCATGCTTGATCAGCCGGCCATCGAAACCATGGGCGAAAGCAAATCAGACTGCGAAATCTGTTCGGGGGTGGCCAAGCGGATTGAACTGGGGCATCTCTGGGATAAAACGGATGAAGAATGGATACGCACATTTATGACTTCCGAACACCCGGCTTTTGCTGCCTTTGATTGGGATAAGTGGGTGCAAGAGGGTATTTTCACAAGATCCGACGGCATTTTCGATCCTGTCTATGCGTTTAAAGATCAAAAATATAAGACTCTCACTGGGAAATTTGAATTCTATACCGAAAAGTTAAAACAATTTGGGCAGGAAGTACCTAGCTACACACGGATGCTGGAAGATCCACAAGGAGATCTGGGTAAAAAATTCCCACTGGTTTGTATTAATTATCACGACCGTTTGAACGTTCACAGCCAACACATGCTTTATCCGGCTTTACGAATAGTTTCTTCGGAACCGGAAGTTCAAATTAATACGGTGGACGCCGAGGCTAGAGGTATTGCTCACGGCGATAAGGTCAAGGTCTTTAATGATCGTGGTTACTGCATTCTAAAAGCGTTTATAACCGAAGGAATCGCCCCTGGGATCACTGCCATCGCTAATGGTTGGACCCCGGAGCAGTATATTGAAGGCAACCATCAAAACTTAACTCATTTGACCATTAACCCGGTCGAAGAATTTATCAGCCAGACGAACTCTGCATTTTATGACGTACTGGTTGAAATAGAGAAAGCGTAAGGAGGCGTGAGCAATGTCAGCAAAACAATATGGAATGCTCATCGATACGACGCGTTGTGTCGGCTGTCAAACCTGCGTCGTCAGTTGTAAAATTAATTACCAAGTGCCGGAAGAAGCCTATTGGAGTAGTGTGGAAACAATAGGCAGCGAAGTGATGTACCAACCAACAGGGAAATACCCCCATCCGGTTTTGGCTTTCCGACCCCGCTTGTGCAATCATTGCACCGATCCGGTTTGCGTCAAAAATTGTCCGACAGGTGCCATGCATAAAGACGAAAACGGCATAGTGTCTGTGAGCCAAGAAGTTTGCATCGGCTGCCAATACTGCGTTTGGGTTTGTCCGTATAATGCCCCTAAATTAGACACAGTACAAAACGTTATGAGCAAATGCACTTTTTGCCAAGGGCGCACAACAAAAGGCGAAAAACCCTATTGTGTGGAATCTTGTCCTGCGGAAGCTCGTATTTTCGGTTTGATCAGCGACCCGCACAGCGAGATTTCCCGTCTAATTTCCGCTAAACACGCACAGCCGCTGT
Organism: uncultured Peptococcaceae bacterium; assembly: GCA_937892995.1. GTDB lineage: Bacteria > Bacillota > Desulfitobacteriia > Desulfitobacteriales > Syntrophobotulaceae > CALBJS01. Next base: position 3,741 of record CALBJS010000113.1, read on the forward strand.
TGCCACACTTCGGCACGGTGCCTTCCGTTTACTATGTATAGGAGGTGTAAACATGGCAGAAATCAATCTTTCCTTAATCGTTTTTACATTGCTGATCGGCTTATGTACAGGTACATTTATATTTTATGGCCTTTGGCAGTTTAGCGGTATTCCTTCAGAAGAGACCAGTCCAAAATCATCGCACCGGGTCATGCTGTTACTCTTGATATTTTTAGGCGTAGCGTTGCTGGCCTCCGCTACGCATTTGGGGAAAACTTTTCGTTTTCTTAACGCTTTTCGCAATCCGGGTTCTATGATTGCCCAAGAAGGAATTTGGTCCATTGCATTGGGTGTTATCCTGCTCATTGCTTTCTTCCTGACTTTCAAAGGCCAAAAGGTTCCGAAAGTGCTTTATGCCGTCGGTGGTCTTGTTTCTTGCGGACTGCTTCTAGTTTGTTCTTTGGTCTATGTCAGAGCTCTCGGCTTTCCGGCCTGGAGCAACGGCGTAACCATAGTCTATTACTTTGGCAGTGCTGCCTTGCTGGGAGTAGCAGTTGTTTACGCTCTCAGTGTGCAACACGCGGAGAAAGCTGCCGGAAAAATGATGGCTTCAGTTGCCTTAACAGCCGTATTCGTACAAATAGTCGTAACCCTGGCTTTTGCTCTGCATCTACAATTTGGTGTCATGTATGTTAACTTGCCATCAACTGTAGTTCTGGATATTTTACGCTGGGGAATTGGTCTTTTAGCACCGGCTATAATTGCTTATTTGGCTTGGCTTGGTAAAATAAAAGGTAAAAGTGCTGCTTGGTCCTTTTTGACTTGTGTAATAGTGGGTGAAGTGTTCTCCCGTCTGATTTTCTTTATGCAGGGAGTACATCTATAATAAAATTTGGAAGCAGAGGGTGTACAGCCTCTGCTTCCAAATCAATGATTACCAGTGGTTACAAGCACTTGGATTTTTCGAACAGACATTTATTATAGAAAGAGGGAATCTTCGGAGGATGTAGCCTAAGAGAGGGGCGATCACATGGCAAAAATAATGCAACAATTTCTAAAAGATGACGATTTATGTCCAAGCATTCGAGAAATCTTTGCTAAAAAGCTTGTGCCTTGTACTGTACGCCATTTAAAAAAAGGAGAAATCCTCTGGCACGATAAAGAACTGCATGAATACTGTTATCTCATCGAAAATGGCATGATCAAACTGCATGTCATTACCAAAGACGGCCGAGAAAAGGCTTTGTTTTACTATGCCCAAGGCTCTCTTTTTGGGTTTCAAAATCTATCTAAAGAAAAACTGACGATGACCACAGCGACAGCTATTTTACCTACGACGCTTTACGCAGTGGAGTTTTCTTTGTTTTTTACTTTTATTACGGAAACACCTCAATACTTGTGTGCTCTGACAACTTATATTTTTCATCATATGGCGATTGAGGCCGAAGAAATCGTCAATCTCTCTTTATACAATACGGAGGAAAGGCTGGCCGCACTACTAGTGCTCTTGGCTAAGGAGTACCCTAAGAATAAGCAAGGCAAAATATTAATTCCATTTAAGAATGAGGAATTGGCCACCATGGTCGGTGCTTCACGCAACAGCGTCTCCAATGCACTGTCGTTATTTCAGAAGCAAAAGCTGATTTACAAGCAAAGGGGCAGCCTGGTAGTCAATGATCTGGACCGACTGAAGGAATACGCCAAGTAACCCAAGGCTTAAACATATGCGTCCGCTGATAAAAAGGAGATGGCAAGTATGTGTTCTGAGCAGCAAGGAGGAATGCCTAAAGATTTCTTGTTCCTCCTAGTTTCTGCCTTCTTTATCTATACGTACAACAATGTTTTCATGATGACAACGCCGCTACTTCTGGTCACGATGGGCGGCACGGAGATGATAGCAGGGTTACAGGCGACGCTTTTTTTGGTTGCGGCCGTACTCCTGCGTTTTCTTTTAGGGCCGTTGGCCGATGCTCACGGAAAGCACTTAGCAATGCTCTTGGGTAGTGCATCTTTTTTGCTTGCCGCTGTTTTGCTCTTTTATGCGGTAGAAGTGTGGCAAGTGATCGCTCTGCGCCTAGTGCAGGCAGTGGGGCTGGCTTCATATTTTCCCGCCGCTTCGGCAACAGCCGCCGCCTGTGCCGGCGGTGGCCAAAGGGGTACATATATCGGCATCTTACGGATTATTGCGTCACTGTCTTTAATGATCGGCCCGGTTTTCGCTCTTAATCTTATCCAAAATCACAGCTATTCTTTGTTTTTACAGAGTATGGCTGTTTTAGCCTTTTTAGGCATGTCGGCAATTTTCTTTATTTCTCCGAAGGTAATCAGGTCCCAGGAACAAGTCTTAGAGAAGAACGATGTGAGTTTACGCCAGAGGCTTAACTTTCTGCCTTTGTTGCAAAGATGTTCTTTGATTGTCAGCACCACGTTTACCGCCGCACTTAGTTACGGCATCTACATGTCTTTTGCCGCTTTATTTATTGACAATCATACAAACGTAATCAACGCAGGTTTCTTTTTTACGCTTTTCTCTTTTGGCGGAATCTTTGCTAACGGTGTTTTCGGTTGGCTCTCGGACCGGTTCGGTCGTTTTCGACTTACGGTCTGTGCTTTTTTGTCTTTGGGGAGCGGAATGATTTTGTTCGCACTTCTGCCACAAGTGACATTTTTATTCTATCCGGCCGGACTGCTGGCCGGAACCGGTTATTATGGCAGCATCGCCGTGTTGATGGCATGGATAACAGAAAAAGCTGAACCGCATAAGCGCACGGCCGCCCTTTCTTTGCAGCAGAACGCACTGGACTTAGGGATTGCCGCCGGCAGCGGTCTGTTCGGGATTTTGCTGGTTGCCGTAAATAATGCTGGTTTGCTTTACGGAGTTCTGGGGGCATTGTATATTTTCTATGCTTTAACTTGTACTTTTGCGGCAAAAGACAGACAAGAAGTATAAAAAGGCACAGCCCTCCCATGAATTCTCGTGTAAATACGTTGAGGTTTGCCACACGTTAGTAATTCATCCATCCTCTTAATCTTACCCCTCCTTCGGGCTTTTCGATTTCTGCTCTTCTCACTGGTCTGGGTTCATAACAAGTTGACAGCCAGCAGCAGTAGCAATTCCATGAACTTGTGCGATAACAGCTTTAGGCATCTCCCTTATAGCACGCATCATCATGAAGCAAGTACGAAAGAGATTAATCTTTTCTTGGGGATCGTATTCATACACTTCAGTCAGGTCATACCCGGCAGAGAAAATCTTTCCCATACCTTTAATAATTACGACAGATACTTTGTTCTCGTCTGCAATTGTATTTAATATGTTTGCAAGTTCCTTCATTAATCCACCAGAGAGTGCATTCTTTTTTTCCGGACGGTTAAGACTTACGATTCCGATCTTGTCTTTTTCATTCTCCTTATAGTGTAGATATTTGTAAGTCATCTTTTTCGCTTGGCTCACAGTAATTTAACACTTACAATGAACCAGCATCCACCCCCTCTTTAAAATATAACCATAAGGATTAACTAATCCTTCTTCATTTAAGCTAACGAATCGAGCAGACAAGTTGTGGCTGCTCTTCAAACTTATAATATTTTTGCAAAAGAGCTTTTTCTACATGTGACGGGACAAATGCAGATATATCTTCTATTCCAAGAGCTGCTACCTGTTTAATTGCACTTGAAGAAATAAATAGATATTTACTTTGGGTCATCAAAAAAATAGTCTCAATATCCGGGGCAAGCTCTTTGTTCATTAATGCGAGTTGCAATTCATATTCGAAATCGGCAATTGCCCTTAAGCCCCGCACAATCGTATGTGCACCACATTTTTTAGCAAATTTAGTGGTCAGCCCTTTATATCCCCGAACAGAAATATTCGGAATAAATAAAGTCGCTTCATTGATGAGGCGAATTCGTTCTTCTACGGTAAACAGGGTATCTTTATGATTATCTACCGCTACTGCGACGATAACCTCATCAAATAATTCCGAGGCCCTTAATAATATATCTAAATGCCCATTTGTTACAGGATCGAATGTCCCCGGATACAGTGCTTTACCCAATGTATTGACCCTCCTTCATGAGAAGTCCCCACAGGAACCTGTGGGGATTCTCTTTGTAGCTTTGCGTCCCCGCCTTTCGACAGGTTTGCCTTTATCTATGCTCTAAATTCATCCTCTGTTTCAATCAATCCATTGGGGCGGCCTTTTTTCCAAGAATGCTTTAATTCCTTCCGTGCTGTCTTTTGTGGTGCTGTTCAAAGCCATAACATCACTGGCATAGTTTAGTGCTTGGAAATCTTCCATGTTTATCTGTTCATAAAACATTTTTTTGCCTATGGCCAGACAGGACTTGCTGTACTGGGCAATCGTCTTCGCCATAGTGTAAGTAGTGTCTTCCAGTTGTTCGGCAGGAACAATCTTATTGACCAGGCCATAGACCAGTGCATCCCTGGCCAGCATGAACTCTGCCGTAAGAAGCATTTCCATGGCTTTTTTACGGCCAATATTACGGCTTAAAAAGACCAACGGTCCACTGCAAAAATACCCGATCTTCATCCCCGGCGTGCCAAACCGCGTGTCTTCAGTTGCCACAGCCAGATCACAGGCTGAAACAAGTTGACAGCCTGCAGCCGTCGCAATTCCATGGATCTGAGCGATAACAGCTTGAGGCATCTCCCTGATGGCGTGCATGGCCATGACGCAGGCTCGAAAAAGACGTGTTTGTTCCTGAGCGTCAAAGCCGTACACTTGTATTTAATAAATGAGTGAGTTCATTCAATAGCCCTTCAGAGAGTGCATTCATTTTATCCGGACGGTTAAGACTTACTATTCCGATCTTATCCTTTTCTTTCTCCTCATAGAAAAGCCTGAAAAGGCAGCCCCCTGTTAGAATCATATTAATCCAGCTCGAATCCCATGATTGTGCATCCTTTTTCATCGTCTTGAAGCCATACGACATGCACAGGTGCATCATAAGGAACCTTTTCGATTTCGCCATAGTTGACAAGGCGGCCGAAAACGCGCGGTCCCTCGTCCAGGGTCACAGAGCATATGGCGATTGGAAGATGTTCCTTGATTGCCTTATGGAACGGGAATCGCCCTTCCACGTGGGAATAAATTTTGCCATGGCCGGAAGCCTCTTTCCACTCAACATCGTTGCTGCCGCAGTGCTGGCAGATAAAAGCACCAGGCCAGAAATACTGGCCGCAGCTTTTGCAGTGTGGCAGAATAAATTTATGTTCATCATGAGCAGTTTTATAAAACAGATCATTATCATAGCTGGTTCTGAGGTCAAAAGGCAGATTTACTTTTAATACTTGAGCCATTGTCATTTCCCCCTTTCTAAAATAAGAGTTTCGTTGCTTTGATAGAAACCGCCGTTATCCGAGACGATCATGAATTCAGGAAGTTTTGTGCCAGGTATGACACCTAACTGACGATCTCCACAACGCTGGGAAATCTGCATCACAGCCTCGCATATGGGAGTGAGGCCCATATAATAACCTTCAGAAAGCAGCCCGCCGCCGGTGTTTACCGGGAATGCTCCGCCGGGTCCTATGTTCTCAACTGTCATGAAGTCACGGGATTTTTCCTTCTCAAAGAATCCGTAATCACCCAGGGTTGCCTCAACCGTGTAGGTGTAGCAGTCATAAATCTGGGCTGCACCTATATCTTTTGTGCCCAGCCCGGCCATCTCAAAAGCTTCGCGTCCGGCAATAGCGGCACTGCTCGCGGGATCGCCCGGAGTAAGCTGCCAGCCCTTGGAGGTATCATTGGCAGAGCCGTATCCGCGGATCATGATAGGCGGATTCTTGAGTTGTCTGGCCCGCTCTGTGGTAGTGATGATAATTGCGCGGCCTCCGTCGGTTGATGCAGTTGCATCCAGGGCACGGAATGGCCATGAAAGAAACGGTGTTGCCATGTAGTCTTCCTTTGTCAAAGGCTTGCTGTACTGAATAGCATTGGGATTCAGGTTGGCCCATTTGCGGTGTGCGACAGCTATTTCCGCCCATAAATCAGGTCCTGTTCCGTGTTCATGCATGGCACGACTGGCAAACATGGCATAGTTGGTGAAAGCTGAAATGTTTCCGTAGGCACCGTACTCATCATAGGGCTTGCTGCTGAACAGGTCAATTTCATCTGTCCATGTACGGCGACCGGTTCTGCCGCTCTCGGCAAATACGATAAGAACATACTTACATGTTCCGTTTTCGATAGCACCTATTGCTTTATTGATATTTGTCCGGTAGCAGTAAGCTTCTTGGCTTAAGAATTTCGGGCGTATGCCAAGACTGTAGGTTATTACGTTGCCTGTATGATGAAAGGCGTCCCCGTTTAAAATCGGGAAATCGCGGTAAAGGATCAGACCATCTATATCATCCTTTTTTAGTCCCGCATCATTAATGGCGTTCATGCTCGCTTCGAGATAAAAACTAGCTGCAGAGCGTCCAGGAACTTTTCCCTGCGGTGTGTAACCTATACCTACAATGGAATATTTGTTACGATCCATAAATAGTGTCCTCCTTGCTTATTTTACTATAGATTTTATTGTTTTAAGAAATTTGCTGTCTGCAGCGAACATCCAAGGCATATCCCGGAGCCACTCCGCACCCTTTAAACCTTTTCGAGTTTAGCTAACTCGTGACAGAACGCTGCAGAGGTACGGTGAAGCCGTTGCACGCTTTCCCTTCTTGATTTTATAATTATTTTTGAGTCTAAGTTTAACTAATTCCTTCCTTATAAAGTTTTCAAGATGTTAACTTTTCTTTCCAGGGAAAAGAGTTAACTAACAATTTGTGCAGTTGAACCTCTTTGACAGAATAGCCTAAAGCTAAGCCGAGCAGCTGGGTAAAGTACACTACCGGAATATTGGAACCTAGGGCGTGTAAGCGCATTTCCAAGTTGGTATGGCATAAGGGACAAGCTACAACAATTACTTCGGCTCCGGAAGCCTTAGCCTGGTTTAGGACTTCATCTGTCCTGATAGTGGCTATTTCCGGCCCACAAATTGAGAAACTTCCGCCGCAGCACTCGGCTTTATGGGACCAGTC
>CALBJS010000114.1 GCA_937892995.1 uncultured Peptococcaceae bacterium
GCCCTAATCATGTGCTTCCTACGGGAGGGACAGCCCGTTTTTATTCTGTTCTTGATGTCGATGCTTTCCTTAAGAAAATAAGCGTTATAAATTACTCGGACGAAGCCCTGCAAAGGGATGCTGACCAAATAATGATTCTGGCAAGAAGGGAAGGACTTGAAGCCCATGCCAGAGCACTAGAGGTGAGAAAGAGATGAATACATTGATCAGGCAGGATATCGCTTCCTTAAGACCTTACGAAGCTCATATCGTAGAGGGTAATATCAAGTTGGATGCCAATGAGAATCCTTTTCCCTGGCCAGATGGTATGAGGGAAGAACTATTTAATTTTCAGTATGCTTTTAATCGTTATCCGGATAGTCAAACCCGGATGTTAAGAGAGGCTATTGCGGCTTATAACGGAGTAAAGGCTGAGGAGGTACTTGTCGGTAATGGTTCTGACGAGCTTATTCAGGTGATCCTCCATACTTTCGGGGGGGAGGGGAGAGCGTTGATGATCCATCCGCCTACATTTGGTATGTATGCGGCTGCGGCAAGCATCACGAGCACTTCCCTAGTAGAGGTTCCTCTTTTAGAAGGAATTAGCTTGGATTTGGAGACTATGCTCAAAAAGTGCTCGGAGAATAAGCGAGTTAAGGTAATAATTATTTGTAATCCAAATAATCCTACAGGCACTCTCTTTCCCAGGGAAGAAATTTTAAAAATAGTCAAAAATACCGAAGCCCTGGTTGTTATTGATGAAGCCTATGCAGAGTTTTCTGGAGAAACTCTCCTCGATCAAATAATTGATTATCCCAATATCCTTATTATGAGGACTTTTTCTAAGGCGTTCGGAATGGCGGCTTTAAGACTTGGGTATGTAATTGGTAACAAGGAATTGATTACTTGTTTGAACAAGGTAAGACAACCTTTTAATGTTAATTCATTTTCACAACGAGCAGGGATAGTTGCCTTAAAATATGTCTCCGCTTACCAAACGCAAATCGCGGCTATTAAAAAGGAAATACTTATGTTGTATAATGAATTGCACAAGTTCGAAGAGCTAAAGGTCTTACCGACTAGGGCAAATTTCATTTTATTTAGACCCCAAGACCCTGAATACTGGGCTGAAGGACTCTCTTCTAGGGGATTTACTATTCGTTCCCTTGGTGAACTTCCGGGGCTAGGGAAATCTTTAAGAGTGAGTGCGGGGACACCGGAGGAGAATCGGGCTTTCTTAAAAATTATTAAAGATATTGCCAAAAGTAATATAGAGACTAGTCCGTTAAAAAAAATATCAAGATTTAATGGAATGTATGGGGGGTAGTAGGGTGAGAAATTCGACATTGTCTAGGGAGACTTTAGAAACGGATATAGAGGTTAATTTAGTTATCGACGGTAGTGGCAAAACAAGCATAAAGACGGGGATAGGTTTTTTTGATCATATGCTTAATTCTCTTTGTCGGTTTGCTTATTTCGATTTAGAGCTTATTGCTAGTGGGGATTTAAAAATTGATCAACATCATACCATAGAAGACTGTGGCATTGTCCTTGGACAGGCCTTAAAAGGGGCTTTGGGGAACAAAGCGGGGATTGAAAGAATAGGTGATTGCCTTTTTCCTATGGATGAAGCCCTTATCCAGGTGGCTATCGATATTTCCAACAGGGGATATTTGGGATGGAAGGTTGCCTGTCCCGATGGAATGGTAGGGGATTTCCCTGTAGAGCTGGCTGAAGAGTTTTTTAGAGCCTTAGCATTGAATGCCGGAATAACTTTACATATTAGTCAGCTAGATGGTAAGAACCGACATCATATCCTGGAGGCTGTCTTTAAAGCAGTCGGCAGAGCTTTAGGCCTGGCTGTTAGAGAAAATACCCGTAATGAAGGAATATTATCTACCAAGGGTATACTTTAAGAAATATTTGGACTCAATCAATATATCGAAGAACATCCTTGACTATTCTTAAAAATTTAACCTTTAGGAATTAATGATGATATCTAAAACTTTAGGAAGTGGGAAAAGATAAATGATTATCTATCCGGCAATTGATTTAAAAGATGGAAAAGTAGTTCGACTTTTACAAGGCAGGATGGAAGATGTTACGGTTTATTCTGAGAATCCTGTCGCCGTAGCAGCTGATTTTAGGAATAAAGGGACCAAGTATCTTCATGTTGTGGATCTTAATGGAGCTTTTTCGGGTAAGGCTATCAATGATGAAGCGATTAGGAGCATTGTTCAGAATGTTCCTCTGCAGATTCAAGTAGGTGGAGGTATTCGTAACCTAAATAGGATTGAGGAATTGTTAGAACTTGGGGTAGCTAGGGTTATACTAGGAACAGTGGCTGTCAGGGATCCGAAGCTCGTAGCAGAAGCTGTAAGGAAATACGGAGAAAAGATTATTGTGGGAATTGATGCCCGGGATGGAATGGTAGCTGTTCAGGGTTGGGCTGAGGGGACAGATCTTAAGGCTGAGGAACTAGGGTGTGCTATGAAAGAAGTGGGAGTTTCCCGAATAGTATTCACAGATATCTCTAGGGATGGAATGATGAGTGGACCGAATATAGATAGTACCGTCAGGATGGCTGAAACGACCGGCCTTAAAGTGATTGCTTCAGGCGGGATTTCTACTTTGACTGATCTAGAGGATTTGAAATTACAAGCTAAGAGTGGGATTTCTATTGAAGGGGCTATAGTTGGTAAGGCCCTTTATTCGGGGGCCTTTGCTTTAGAAGAAGCACTGGAAGCAGTACGCTAATTTTTTTGTTTATCCTACGTTTTTTGGAGTTCCTATTTTAATGGCTAGTAGTTCATAAGTGCCAAAATCAAAGGGGGAAATCATAATGTTGGTTAAGAGAATTATTCCTTGCCTGGATGTACATGAAGGACGGGTAGTTAAAGGCACTAATTTTATCCATCTTAAAGATGCCGGCGATCCGGTTGAACTTGCCGCCTTATATAGTAAGGAAGGTGCGGATGAACTTGTTCTCCTTGATATTTCTGCTACTGTCGAAGGTAGGGCAACAATGATTGAAGTAGTAAAAAGAGCGGCGGTGGAGGTCTCCATTCCTTTTACTATCGGTGGGGGGTTACGCACTATTGAGGATATTCGGAGAATACTAAGCTCCGGAGCTGATAAGGTGTCTCTTAATACCGCCGCAGTGCAAAATCCTAGACTTATTGAAGAAGGAGCTTTGGCTTTTGGGAGTGAGTGCATTGTAGCAGCCATTGACGCCCGTAAAGTTGGCGAGGGGCGTTGGGAGGTTTATACTCATGGGGGGCAGACTCCAACAGGGATGGATGTTTTAGAGTGGGCTTGTAAAGTTGAAAAACTAGGGGCAGGGGAAATTCTTCTCACCTCAATGGATAGGGATGGAACCAAAGAAGGTTATGATAATGAACTCAACAGGACAGTCCGGAGGGCTGTATCGATTCCCTTAATTGCTAGTGGAGGGGTAGGGAATCTAGAGCATCTGGCTGAAGGTCTTACAGTAGGAGAAGCAGATGCTGTCTTGGCGGCATCGATCTTTCATTATGGAGATTATAGCATTAGAGAAGCTAAAGATTATTTGCTGAGTCGGGGAATACCTGTGAGGAAATAGCTATTAACAGCAGAGAATTGTTCAGAGTATTGGCGATAAAACGTAGTAGGCTATATGTTCCGCTAATTTTTTTAGAATTATTGAAAAACAGGAGTAGTTAATTATGAAAATTGGTATTGATGCTTCTAAACTAGATTGGATACTAAAGGCTGTTCGCTGGAATCGGGATGGGCTTGTGCCGGCTATTGTCCAAGATATAGATAGCGGGGAAGTACTTATGCTGGCTTATATGAATGAAGAGGCTTTGAAAAAGACTATCACGGAAGGGAAGGCCTGTTATTTTAGCCGTAGCAGAAATTCTCTCTGGCTTAAGGGCGAGACATCAGGTAACTTTCAAGAAGTAGTAGATATCCGCTTTGACTGTGACAAGGATACTATTCTACTCAAAGTAAAACAAACCGGAATGGCCTGTCATGAAAACTTTTTCTCCTGTTTCCATTATAAAATGAATATGATTAATTCTTCTGAGAATCAGGAAGAAGAAGGTGCGAATTATTGGAGCCTGGTCGGAGAACCAAATGAAAAACCGATCTTATCATTAGGCAGGATTTTAGAATTACTTGCAGAAATAATAAAGAACAGAAATCTAGAAAGACCCGAAGGAGCATATACCACTTATCTCTTTACAGAGGGACTAGATAAAATCCTTAAAAAAGTAGGAGAAGAGTGTGCGGAAGTAATAATTGCCGCTAAAAATAATTCCTTAAGTGAAATACGCTATGAAACGGCAGATCTTCTCTATCACTTATTAGTTTTATTGGAAGATAGGAAAGTAGATTTGAAGGAACTAGCTGAAGAGTTGGAATCTAGACGAAAATAAGATCGTTTAATATTTAAAAAACAAGGAGAAAAGGATGAGTGAAAAGATTACTAAAACTTTAACTCTGCCGCGTTTGAACAGACTAAACCCTTCTTTAGAAAGTACTGCTTTGAAAATCATGGAAGAATCGGGGGAACTTGCTCAAGCTATAGGGAAATTCCGTGGTCTTAACGGAGAAACACGAAGGATAGAGGAAGCTCAGGTTATGCAGTTCGTGGCTGAAGAACTGATGGATGTAGCCCAAACTGCAGTTACCATGATGTTTGTTTTGGAAGAACAATACGGGATAGATTTGGATAAAGTGCTAAGTGAACATATTGCCAAACTTCGTCATAAAGGTTATTGTGATTAACAAAGGTGTTTAGTAACATATAGCTTGATATGAAAGGGGATTCTGAAATGTATTATCTTCAGGACCTAAACCCTGTTCAGCGGGAAGCAGTTGAAAGTGGAGAAGGTCCTCTTTTAATATTAGCGGGAGCCGGTTCGGGAAAGACTAGGGTTCTGACCTATAGGATTGCCCACTTGGTGGCTAAAGGAATTAATCCGTGGAATATCTTGGCGATTACTTTTACCAACAAGGCTGCCAGAGAGATGAGGGATCGGATCCAAGTGCTTGTCGGAAGTGAAGGAGAAGGCCTATGGGTAGCTACCTTTCACTCCTCATGTGTCCGGATTCTAAGACGGGAAATCAGTAAATTACCGGGATATTCCCGGAGTTTTGTTATATATGATGCCCAAGACCAATTAACCCTGATTAAAGAGTGTCTGAAAGTGCTAAATCTAGATGAAAAGAAGTTTGCCGCTAGGGCCGTCTTAGGCGTGATCAGTGAAGCAAAGAATAAACTTTTAGATGTTAGTTCTTTCGCGGCTCAGGCCAAGGATTATTTTCTGGAGAAAGCTGCAGATGTCTATCGCCTTTACCAAAGAAAACTTCTGGATTATAATGCTTTAGATTTTGATGATCTTATTATGCTTACGGTTAGGGTTTTTCGAGAGTGCCCTGAAGTCCTAGAATATTATCAAAAGAGATTTCGTTATATTTTGGTTGATGAATATCAGGATACTAATCACGCTCAATACATCTTTATTAATCTATTGGCAAAGCGTTATCGAAATCTCTGTGTTGTCGGTGATGATGATCAGTCGGTTTATGGTTGGCGAGGGGCCGATGTTCAAAATATCTTAGATTTTGAAAGGGATTACCCTGAGGCTAAGGTACTAAAATTAGAACAGAATTATCGCTCTACCCAGACCATTCTTAACGCAGCCAATGAAGTGGTCGGTAACAACTTTAACCGCAAAGCTAAAGCACTTTGGACTGAAAATAAGGAAGGGGACAAAATAATTCTTTATAAGGCTTCTAATGAGCATGAGGAGTCCCGTTTTGTTATGGAAAAGATCCGCAATCTATGTGATGCAGAAGGACGTTCTTATAGTGATTTTGCTATTCTGTATAGAACCAATGCCCAGTCCAGGGTTTTAGAAGAACACTTAATGAAAGAGGGAATCCCTTATAGAATATATTCCGGCCTAAAATTCTATGAGCGAATGGAAATTAAGGATATTCTTGCTTATCTTCGTTTAGTCCATAATTCTGCAGATCGGGTGAGCTTTGCCAGGGTTATCAATGTGCCTAAGAGGGGTATCGGAAAAGGATCGTTGGATAAAATCCTTGAATATACTGAAGAGCAAGGGATGCCTGTTCTGGAGGCTTTGACGGAAGCTGCTTACATTCCGGGACTCCAAGCCAGGGGAGTAAGTGCTTTGACTTCTTTTTATGAAATTATCGCCAGATTGAAAAGTAGGGCTCAGAAGGGGATTTCTGTTACTGAACTTACAGAACAGATTCTGAAAGAAACAGGGTATATGGTTGCTTTGAGACAGGAAAACACGGTGGAGGCTGATTCAAGGATTGAGAATTTAAATGAATTTCTTTCCGTAACCGCCGAGTATGATCATAATCTTCAGGATTACCTTGGAAATTTCGAGCTTGAGGAAGGACAAAATATGACCATCTTAGGGGGATTCTTGGAACAGGTCTCCCTAGTTGCCGATATCGATAATTATGATGAGGCGGAAGACGCTGTGAAGCTTATGACTATGCATAGTGCCAAAGGGCTGGAATTCCCAGTGGTCTTCGCAGTTGGCTTAGAAGACGGGATGTTCCCCAGCAGTAGAAGCCTTTTAGAACAATATTTGCTGGAGGAAGAACGGAGACTTTGTTATGTAACTATCACTAGAGCCAAGGAAAAGCTCTTTCTAAGCCATGCCGAACAAAGGATGGTCTATGGTCATCTTGAATCTCGCCTTCCTTCTCGTTTCTTGCAGGAAATTCCCAAAGAACTTCTAGCAGAGGAGTCTTCCTATCGAGAAATCTTAGGTAGGGGTTTCGGTCTATCCCCAACCAGGGATAATTCCTTCGGCAACACCAGAAGTTGGAGGGACAAAGGGTCGCCTGTAGTTAATTCTGATCCAGGACGCTTTCAGGTCGGGGATAAAGTGGAGCATCCGAAATTCGGTCCCGGTATTGTCATGGCAGTTAAAGGGGAGGGCAAAGGGGCTGAGATTTCGGTAGTTTTTAGGAATGAAGCTAAAAAGCTGATTGCCGAGTATGCAAAATTGGTTAAGATATATAGTGAATAATTAGTTTTTAGGGGTAGAACCATGAGTGGAGAACGATTAAGTGAACTCAAAAGGATCATCGAGAAAGCCAATTATCATTACTATGGTTTAGATGATCCAATTCTAAGTGATGCGGAATATGATTCTTATATGCAGGAATTATTGGAAATTGAAAAAAAATACCCGGAATTGGTGACCAATGATTCTCCATCTCAAAGAGTAGGAGGATTTGTAGCTTCCCAGTTCCCCAAGGTTCGTCATTCCGAGACGCTCTTAAGCTTAGATAACGCTTTTGATGCAGGGGATTTAAAAGATTTTGATCGAAGGGTGCGTAGCGTCATTCCTGAAATTGAATATCTTGTTGAACTTAAAATAGACGGTCTTACCGTTGCTTTGACCTATGAAGATGGCGTGCTGCAAAGAGCAGCAACCCGTGGGGATGGGGAAGTGGGGGAAGAGATTACGGCTAATGTCAAAACGATTAGGGCCGTACCTCTTAGACTATGGGAAAATTCAGAAATAGAAGTTCTCCCTGTCTTAGATGTACGGGGAGAGGGATATATGCCCAAAGAGTCCTTTCTTCAACTGAATAGGGAAAGGGAAGAGGAAGAGCTTGCCTTTTTTGCAAATCCCAGGAATGCTGCGGCTGGATCTCTTCGCCAGCAGGACTCTAAGATTACTGCTCAAAGGAAACTGGGCTATTTTTCTTATCAGTTGCTACAGGCCGAGCAACTTGGTCTTAGAACACAGCAAGAAGTGCTCAAAGCTTTAAGTGAATATGGTTTTAATGTTAACCGTAATTATAAAGTCTTTAATAATATAGATGAAGTAATTGAATACTGTAGTATGATGACTGGTGAAAGACATAGTTTTCCTTATGATATAGATGGCTTAGTTATTAAGGTGAATAATTTGACCCATCAGAGGGAGTTAGGTTACACCGCCAAAAGTCCTCGTTGGGCTATTGCTTATAAATTTCCTGCGGAGCAAGTGGAAACAATAGTTAAGGATATCGTGATTAATGTTGGACGCACAGGGGTACTTACCCCGACGGCTATTCTTAAGAACGTTTTTGTAGCCGGTTCTACCGTGGGTAGAGCTACTTTGCATAACTTGGATAACATCAGAGATAAAGACATCAGGATCGGGGATTATGTATTGCTTCATAAGGCAGGGGATGTGATTCCGGAAATTATTAAATCACTGCCGCAAAAAAGAACAGGTGATGAGACTGTTTTTAAGATGCCCGAAGAGTGTCCGGCTTGCGGAAGTCCTGTCTCCAGGCTTGAGGGAGAAGTCGCCCATCGCTGCCAAAACATTTCTTGTCCCTCTCGACAGAGGGAGGCTCTAATTCATTTCGTTTCCAGAGATGCTATGAATATTGAGGGACTTGGACCGGCTGTAGTAAGCCAATTACTTGATAATCAGCTAATCAAAGATGCTGCCGACTTGTATTTTCTTGAATATTCCAGGCTTATCGGCTTAGAACGCATGGGCGAAAAAGCTGTTCAAAATCTTCTGGATGCAATCGAGTCGAGTAAACAAAGAGGACTTGCTCCTTTGATCTTTGCCTTAGGTATTAGGCATGTAGGAGTAAAAATAGGCAAGGTTCTGGCAAATAGATATGGAACAATGGAAGCTTTACTAAATGCTTCGGAAGATGAGCTTCAAAGTATAGGAGATATCGGGGAAATAATGGCCAAAAGTATTGTAAATTTCTTTAGGGATGAGGCTAATCAGAATTTTATCAAGAAACTTGAAGTTGCAGGGGTTAAAATGTTTGCCGAAAGGCAAGTGACTACTCAAATTCTCGCTGGAAAAAGTATTGTCGTCGCCGGGACACTTAAGGAATGGGATAGAAGAGGGATTGAACAACTGATTGAAAGCTTAGGAGGAAAATTTACTTCCAGTGTAAGCAGAAATACTTCTTTTGTGGTATATGGAGAAAGCGCAGGCTCTAAATTAGATAAGGCTCGAGGGCTAGGGATAACTGCATATAATGAAGAAGAATTCAAACAAATAATTCGTGATAGTTAGATATCAAAGTAATGGTCAAGGACGTATATAAAATCATAATTGAGAAGCATATAATGTTAGGGAAAATAATAAAGGTTTAAAAATTAAAAAAACCACCTGTTTAGTGTGGTTCAGACTGGAGCAGAATGGCGTGTAGCCGTTTGCTCTTATTCTTTTGTCTCCTAATAACACAGTTTAGTGTTATTTTTCTAGAATAACTACTGTAAGTTAGATGTGTGCATTTTTTTTAGAGTTTGGTTATACTTTTCTCTGGTTGCCGTTATAGCATTGTAGAGAGGTAATTCTACCAATAGCCCTAATGCCAGTCCACCACTTACATAAGCAACTGAAGTTAAGATTTCTGTCATTTAAATTCCTCCTTTCTATATATTCTTTCAAGCTTTAGAATTATTATTCTTGATTTAGTATATGGTATAAATTCATAAATAGCAATATAAAATTGAAACTTAACATAGATTTTACAATTAAAAGCTAAAGTTAGCTTTATTGACAGAACATTCTTGACTTATTCTTTAGAAATATGTTCATAAATTAAAAATTATCTAAAAAATTAAACTAAAAATATTAAAAAAGCGTTCATCTAGCAGAATTGGCTGCAGGATGAACGCTCTACATTACTTTTAGGAAATTAAAATATTTAATTTATCGATAGGTTTTTTGTTTAGGTAAAGAGCTTCTCCGGTATGAGGAATGTAGTAAAAACCATCGTTAAATTTATTATCAATTCCGGCTAGAAGTACCGGTAGATTTTCATATTTAAGATCTAGTAGTTTACAGACATTACTTGACCAGTTTTCTGGAAAGGGATTAAGCATTACAAGGTTTGCATGTTGGAATAATGGTTTGGCTTTGGGTGTAATTTTTTTGAGAGAACCGAGGACTGACCAGATTTCGATTAAAGGATTATCATCTTCATTTTGACTGGCAGTTATATAGTGAAGTCTGTTAAGTTGCTCCACGAATTCGGGTAGGGACCAATATTTAGCTGGAAAATCAACAAAGATTCTTACCTTGTTATCGATGTTTTTTTCATTTTGAATACTCCAAGTAGCTAAGCATTCGAGAAAAGTGATGATACGAGGGGCGTAGTCGCAGGCACAATAGTAGATACCAGGTCTATTAGGTTCGGTAACCCAAGATAGATTTGTGTCATACGCATTTATGGTAACAATAGGGTTCCTTTTAGGATTGTACCAGATGCGTTTTTCGGAGTCGGTAAGAACGATATTAATAGAATCATCCTCAACATAGTCTTTTTCTTGGAGTATGGACCAAATTAGGCGGGTTTTTCCGGAACCTGCTTCACCCAAGATAAGGTGACTTCCAGGAAGAAACTTTTCAAAAGGCCTGATACTCTGCTCCATGGGCATTACTTCCTTTCTGATTTAGTTTTATCATACTTGTTCTTATCTCTGCCAGGAAAGACTCAACCATTTTTAAAACCTTTTTCAGACATTATCTATTCTATTTTACTTATCTAATTCTACATTTACCCCATTTCCCCTTTTTAGTTTTTAATTATGTCTTAAAAAACTTTGGTGAAATTATTAAGATAGGCTGTAATTATGTATTTTCTTGCTCCTATCTTCGATATTTGTTATATTTATTTATATTCGCTGTAATGAAAGGTAGGTTAAAATGAAGATATCAAGAGATGAAATGAAACATGTTGCTCATTTAGCTAGATTAAAGTTGAATGAAGCGGAGATTGATTTGTACACACTCCAGATGAATTCGATCTTAGAATATGCAGCCAGGCTTCAATATATTGACACAAGTAACATTGAACCCACCACTCATGCTGTGCAACTTTATAATGTCATGAGAGATGATGAGGTAAAGGTATCGCTACCCCAAAACCAAGTGCTTGCTAATGCACCTGAAGCGGAAGATGGATTTTTCCAAGTTCCCAGGATTGTATAAACCATATTTTCTATCTTGAATTAAGTTTCAGATTTGGAAGGGAGAATTTCGGATATGAAAACGATCAACAAGTCGCTTGATGGTCTACATAGCATGCTGGTTAATAAGGAAATAAGTTGTACGGAATTAACGAAGGCCTTTATAAAACAAATGCATTGCTGTGAGCCTAGAATTCAGGCATTTCTTGCTACTTCTGAAGATACAGCCTTGATGAGAGCTGCAGAAGTGGATAAAAAAATAGCAAATAATGAATCGATCGGACCTTTAGAAGGGTTACCTGCAGGATTAAAGGATAATATCTGCATGCAAGGAATCCCTACAACCTGTGGTTCCCATATGTTAGAGTCCTTTATATCACTATATGATGCCACAGTCACTAAAAGACTAAAAGACGCAGGTGCAATAGTATTAGGCAAACTGAATTTGGATGAGTTCGCAATGGGTTCGACAACGGAAAGCTCTGCTTTTCATCCTACGTATAATCCTTGGGATTTAGAAAGGGTTCCCGGAGGCTCCTCCGGTGGTTCCGCGGCAGCAGTCTCGGCCTGTGAAGTTGCTTATTCCCTGGGTTCAGACACAGGAGGATCGATTCGCCAGCCAGCATCATTCTGTGGAGTTGTTGGTTTAAAACCAACTTACGGCAGGGTATCTCGTTATGGTGTGGTAGCTGTCGCTTCTTCTTTGGATCAGGTAGGGATTCTTAGTAAGACTGTAAGAGATAATGCCCAGGTTCTTAATGCCATTGCAGGCTATGATCCGCAAGATTCAACTTCAATTACCGCTAATATTCCAGATTATACCCAATTTCTAGAAAATAATGTAAAGGGGCTTAAAATCGGAGTCCCCAAAGAATTCTTTTCCCAGGAACTAACCACAGATAAAGCTGAAGTTATTAATAAGGCTCTTGAAACGCTGGAACAACTGGGAGCAGAAATAGAAGAATGTTCCCTGCCGCATATGAAATATGCGATGGCTGCTTATTATATTATTGCTATGGCCGAAGCAAGTTCTGAACTTGCCTGTTTTGATGGGGTACGTTACGGGCATCGGGCCGAAGCGAATGATATGATTGAGATGTTTAAGAATACAAGGGCGGAGGGGTTCGGACAAGAAGTCAAAAGGAGAATCATGCTGGGTACTTATGTCTTAAGTTCAGGTCATTATGAAGATTACTATCTTAAGGCCCAGAAAGTTCGGACCTTGATTAAAGAAGACTTCAATCAAGTATTTTCTAAATATGATGCCTTACTAGGACCGACTAATCCTCAAACCGCACCTAAGATTGGAGAAAGTTCGGATCCCTTAGCGGTTTATTTAGAGGATATTTTTACAATTCCCGCCAACCTTGCGGGATTGCCGGCGTTATCAATTCCTGCCGGTTTTGTACAGGGGTTGCCATTCGGGATGCAGCTTATTGGCAAGCATTTCGATGAAGGATTACTGTATAGAATAGCCTATACTTTCGAACAGAATACTGACCATCATCACCAAGTTCCCGTACTACTCAGGGAGGTGAATTAACATGTCCTATCGTGAACAATACGAAATGGTATGTGGGGTTGAAACTCACGTCGAGATGGCTACTAAGACCAAGATTTTCTGTGGTTGTAGTACTGAGTTTGGTCAAGGACAAAATACACAGGTCTGCCCTGGTTGTCTCGGACTTCCGGGAACTTTACCTGTACTGAATCGAGAAGCAGTGAATTTGGCGATCAAAGCAGGTTTGGCTTTGAATTGCAAGATTGCCGAATTCACCAAATTCGATCGCAAAAATTATTTTTATCCGGACCTTTCCAAAAACTATCAGACTTCACAGTTTGATCGCCCTATCTGTGAGAATGGCTGGCTGGAAATTAATGTGGCCGGCGAAAAAAAGAGAATTGGGATTACCAGGGCTCATATGGAAGAGGATGCAGGCAAGCTGGTTCATAGTGGAGAAACGATCACCACTTCCAACAGTTCGGGAGTGGATTATAATCGTGCGGGTATGCCCCTTTTGGAGATTGTATCGGAACCCGACATGAGAACGGTCGACGAAGTGGTGGCTTACTTAGAAGGGCTTATTCAGGTTATGGAGTACGCAGGGATTTCCGATTGTAAACTTGAACAAGGCTCAGTACGATTTGATATTAATGTTTCTTTACGAAAAAGAGGGAGTAAGGAATTCGGGACCAGAACCGAGACTAAAAACTTGAATTCTTTTTCTTCTGTTCGTCGTTGTCTAGAATACGAGATTGAACGTCAGGCTGAGCTTTTAGAATCTGGGGAAGAGGTTATTCAAGAAACAAGAACTTGGGATGAGGGCAAAGGGGTGACACTTTCTTTACGTTCGAAAGAAGATGCTCCGGATTATCGTTATTTTCCTGAGCCAAACCTACCTCCTATCCTTATTGATAAGGAGTGGGTGGAGAAGATTAAAGCAACTATGCCTGAACTGCCGATGGCTAAGCGGGAAAGGCTTGAGTCTTTGGGGCTTTCGGAATACGATGCCGTAGTACTCACAGCAACCAAAGCAATGGGCGATTACTTTGACCAAGCCTTAGAAAAATTTGATGATGCCAAAACTCTTGCTAATTGGATGATGGGAGATCTTAGTGCTTTACTCAAAACTAATTTATGCTCCTTTGCTGATTCTCCTGTGGCCCCTCAACAGTTAGCAACCCTGTTAACCTTAATTCAAAAAGGAAATATCAGCGGTAAGATAGCAAAGACCGTGCTGGAAGAAATTTATAACACAGGTAAGAATCCCGAAATTATTATTAAAGAAAAAGGACTTGCCCAAATTAGTGATGAGTGTCAATTAGAAAAGATAGTTCTTGAAGTTATTAGTTCCAATCCCAAATCGGTGAGTGATTATCAAGCAGGAAAGAAAAACGCTATCGGGTTTTTAGTAGGACAGGTAATGAAAGCAACCAAGGGACAAGCTAATCCCGGATTGGTTAATAAATTGCTTAAAGAAAGATTATCAAAAGAGTAAGTAATTCTGGTCGAGTGCTTGGTTTTTGGCATACAGCTAACGAAAGGAAGATGAGAGTGGTAAGAAAAATAACACTTATCCCGGGGGATGGCATAGGTCCGGAAATCAGCTCCGCTACCAAGGATGTTATTGCGGCCAGTGGTGCAGAGATAGAATGGGAAGTATTTGATGCGGGGCTCCAAGCAATTGAAAAGTACGGAGACCCTCTTCCTGATGAAGTAGTGGAATCCCTTCGGAAAAATAAAGTTGGTTTAAAAGGGCCGGTAACCACCCCTGTGGGTAAGGGCTTTCGCAGTGTCAATGTTAGGTTAAGAATGGCCCTGGAACTATTTGCTAATGTTCGCCCTTTGAAAAATTTTAAACATATCCAGTCAAGATATACTGGAATTGATATGGTTATTGTTAGAGAAAACACGGAGGGTCTTTATACGGGCATTGAACATATGGTAGGCAAAGATGCAGCTGAATCTATTAAAATAATTACTAGAGAAGCTTCGGAGCGCATTTGTCGGTACGCATTTGAATTAGCCCGTAAAGAAGGCAGAAAAAAGGTTACAGTTGGCCATAAGGCTAATATCCTGAAGTTAAGTGATGGACTATTCTTAGAATCTGCTCGTAAAATTGCTCAGGATTATCCTGATATCCAATTTGAAGATAAAATTGTCGATGCTCTTTGTATGAATCTTGTCCAATTCCCTGAAAGGTTTGATGTTCTAGTTCTGCCTAACCTGTATGGTGATATCTTATCTGATCTGGGAGCAGGACTTGTTGGTGGTCTGGGAGTTGCCCCAGGAGCTAACATTGGGGAAGAATGTGCTCTATTCGAAGCCATTCACGGAAGTGCACCGGACATCGCAGGCCAAAATATTGCTAACCCTCTGGCTATGATCCTTTCCGGCGTGGAAATGCTGAAGTATCTGGGCTTTGATTCCGAAGCAATTCGAATTATGGATGGGATAGAGATAGTATTAGGTCAGCAAGAAAAACTCACACCTGATCTTGGAGGAACCTCAGGAACTAAGGAGATGGCCCAGGCAATAATCGAAGCAATGGTTTAGATAGAATAAACCATAAAACAGGCCAAGCATGCTTGTTATCCTTTACATACCCTGCATGAATCATTTTCTGCAGGGTTTAAACTTACTCATTTAAGGCACTTTTGTTATACTGTATTGGGAAGAGAACAGGAATTAATGATTAAAATACTGTAAAAACGGAGATAGAAATAAATGATAGATAATCAGCAGGATAACCATTTTAAAGTTAAAACCGACAATACCGCTTTGGACAATCCAAAATGGAACTTCTGGCAAGCATTATACTTAATTCTTTTGGTTTACTTGTTAGAGTTTGCTTTAGGGTGGTTAAAAATACCGGATAATTTAAGCGATCTTCAAGGCTTTATAAATTATCAAATAATTGGTTTTGGTGAAGGATTAGTTTTTTTTCTAGTCCTTATTATCTTCTTCAAAATAATACAAAGACCGCTAACCGATCTTGGGCTTGTTAACTTTAGTTGGCGTAGTGTTTTCTTAGGCTTTTTCGGGGGGATATTTCTCTTTTTTGCAGTCGGAATTCTGGGGAATATTTTAGTGGAGTATTTGGGAAATCCTGATCCCCAAAGTTTTGCTTTAGTTGTCGGGGGTGCTGATTCTATCTGGCAATTTGTCTTACTGCTTTTCCTGGGCGGAGTTATAGTACCCCTTAAAGAGGAACTTGTCTTTAGAGGTCTTATCTATCCGCCTTTACGTAAAGGATATGGCAGGGGAAATGGTATCTTACTTACTGCTCTTTTTTTTGGGATAATGCATTTTGACATTATCAGATTCCTACCACTTTTTTTAGGTGGGATAGTTCTTACTTGGCTTTATGAGAAAACCCAAACCCTTTGGTCTTCTATTATTGCCCATGGTGTCTGGAATATTTTGATGACCATCCTCATGTGGTGGCAGAAAGGATAGAGTATTCTATGACTAAAAAGAAGAAAAACTCAGCTCAAGATAATTACGGTAGTCCTTTACGGGAGATTGAGATTATCCGTTTGGCTTCTGATGGTGCCGGTATTGGATTTATTAATGGGAAAGCCACTTTTGTTCCCGGGATGCTTCCCGAAGAAAGAGGTAAGATTAGGCTAACAGAGGATAAGAAAACTTATCAGAAGGCAATAGCTGTAGATATCTATAATTATTCGGATGAGAGACAATCTCCGCCTTGTTTAGTTTACAACAAATGTGGAGGCTGTAACCTCCAGCATCTTAATTATCAATATACTTTGTATTGGAAACGTCAATGGGTTGAAGATGCTTTGACTCGGATCGGTGGGCTACAGAATGTTTATGTGGAGCCTGTTTTGGGAATGGAAGAACCCTGGAGATATAGGAATAAGGCAGTACTCCACAGGGATAAGGAAGGCCGGTTTGGTTATTATGGGCAACTGACCAATGACGTGGTTCAATTTACAGACTGCTTACTACTTAGTAAAAATACCAATAAGAGAATAACAAAACTTCAAAAAATTTTAGGCAAGTGCTGTCCGGAAATAAAAACAGTTACTTTGCGGGAAAGTAACCGAGGTAAGGCTTTACTATTACTGGATGGTAATCTAGGTAATAATTCCGAAGGAAAAGAAGGAGAACCAGACAGGCAAAAAATAGATAGACAAAAAGAAGAGCTTAACAGCAAGATTAAAGAGCTAATAAGGGAAGAGGATTTCACACCTTCAGTTTGCTCGATAACTACCCCGCAGGATAAAAGAGATTATAAAGGCAGTGGAACCCGGCACCTTAATGAATATATAGATAATATTCGTTTCGGAGTATCTCCTAGATCATTTTTACAAGTTAATCCTGAGCAGACGGCGAAGCTGTACTCTCTAATCTTAGAATTTGCTGAACTGGGAGGAAAAGAAGAAGTCTGGGATCTTTATTGCGGAATAGGAACGATTACACTTATCTTAGCTAAAAGAGCACGAAGAGTAGTGGGGATAGAAGAAAATCTCTATGCTACCCAAGATGCCATTGAGAACGCGAAGGCAAATAATATTCCTAATGTAAGTATTATTCAAGGAAAGGTAGAGGAAAAATTAAATAACCTCTCAGGAGTTCCCGATCTCGTGGTCACTGATCCACCAAGAGCAGGGATGAATCAGAAGACAGTAGCAAGATTGTTAAAGATTAGACCAAAAAAAATTATCTACGTTTCTTGTAATCCGGCTACCTTAGCCAGAGATTTGAAAGCCTTAGCCGGTAGTAGCGATGAAAGTCCAGGGATATATAAGATAGAAAAAGTTCAGCCTGTGGATATGTTTCCGTGGACCGTGCATGTGGAGTGCGTAATAGGAATGCAAAGGAAAGATACTTAGAAATCCTGAGTTTTCAGCACTTTGCGCGGTATACTACTTTTACCACGGATGGTGATGATTTCAGAAATAAGGTGCTGAAAAATAAAATTGATGTTTCAGTTGTATTGGACATGGAGTGTGTAGACATGTTTACTCAGTGCTTTAATTAGAGTGTTTCGGCATGTCTATATTACGCAATGTGAGGTAATTTGAGACTGGGCAATGATGAGAGAGTGTCGGTTTTTTTAGCTGGCATTCTCTTTTAATATATATAGTTTGATGAGAGTAATGGAAATAAATTCATGTAAGTGATATAATAATATCAATAACGTTGTTTACATTGATATTATATGGAGGGTTTTTAATGCCGGATGTGAATGAGTTTCTCAAAATTGCAGTTAAGGAAACAAAGAATCTGAATCAAGGAGAAGTTTTCCTTGTGAGAGACTTATTTAAAGGTTATGAATGGAACAGGATTTCTCGTAGTGAACGGCTTTTATTAGGGACATTATTTTTAAATTATGTGAATACATCAAGGGGTTCTATTCAAGCGACTGAGAAAACCTCTTCGGGTCAGCAAAGGTATATGGTTAAAATGCAAATAACTTAGTAAGATGCCGGTGAAGATTTGCTTCACCATCAGATGGCTGAAAATGGCAAAGCATTATTTTTAGAATAGGCTAATAAAGGAGATCTGTTTTCGCACATGGTTGTCTGCGATTAGGAGTACATGAAAAGAAGTTTATTGGAATAGCCAGAAGACTATAAATTCTGAACTAACTGGCAGGGGGGCTGTAAGATGAAGATTGGTCGCAATGATCCGTGTCCTTGCGGAAGTGGAAAGAAATATAAAAAGTGTTGTATTGATAAATG
>CALBJS010000115.1 GCA_937892995.1 uncultured Peptococcaceae bacterium
AATTCTAACTTATTTTGCTCCTCTTGTCTGTCTTGTTTTCTGGGTTCATTATAGTTTGTCTCTTCTCTTAATAGAAAAGCATAATTAGATCTAATGAAATCGATTATTTTATTTGCAATTATTTTGTGTCCGATCTCATTTGGATGTATGCCATCTAAACAGAGAAGTTTTGTGAAATCAGGATGCTGGAGAAATACTTTTCTTATGTCTATCCATTTTGTATTAGTTTCTTCGGCTATTTTAAGAACGGTATTACTATATTTCTCTTGCCATATATAAATGTTAGTAACATTTCCTAACCATCTAAGTATTTTAGTTTCAATTAAGGGGTCATTTTTGCTTATCCATTTTAAATATCTGTCAGCATGAAGTGGAGGAAGTGTCATTACTACAGGTACTATTTTATTGCTTTTGAGAAAGCTTAAAGTCTCTTTAAGTTTGTTTTCAAAACTATTCAGATCTGTTTTAGGCTTATGATTTTTGTTGGGATTGTTAGAAACCTCTTTCCAGTTAAAGTCACAATCGTTTCCTCCATATTCTATGAGGACAACATCCGGATTATATTTCAATATGTCTTTTTTTAGTTTACCTATGCCTTTAATAATTGTATTTCCGAACCTGGCAGTATTATGAATTACCCCATTTAATTTACTCTGAAGCTGGGCTATGTAATTATCTTTTAAAATCACGTATTTACTTCTGTCTTGATCAAAAATAACTCCTTTAGATATGGAATCTCCGGATACTAGAAACTTATAATTGTACTTTTTATTGTTTTCATTCATGTTCATGCACCTCAGACATTACTTGCTTATTTAATTTATTTCCCTCTAATCAAGTATAGATAAAACTTCCTTAAAACTCAATATTTTCCTAAAATATCCCATGGCATACATTATTAATAATATTTGACAAGGAAAAACAAACGTATTACAGTATAGTTATAAAGTTATAAGAGGTAATAAAATTGGGCAAAAGTTTAGTTGAAAAAGTTTGTATCTATAACAAAGCTCTTTCTGAACCCCAAAGAGTGAAAATGATGAAGATTATCTGCTCGAGTGAGAAGCATTCTGTTTGCGTCACAGATATTGCACAACTGCTGGGAATCTCACAACCGGCGGCCACGAGACATCTAAAGATCCTCTGTTCGGTCGGATTCATCATTCGTAAAAGAATCGGAACAAATGTATTTTACTCAGTGAATATAAAAACTGTTCAGGATTATCAAAAAGTGCTAGAACTTTCCTTCGTACAGGGATATAAGCCCTGTTCCTATGGGTTTGATTGTGATAATTGTCCGTATAAGGAGACTTGTGCCTAACCAAAATTGATGAAGAAAGTGGGTGCTATTATTTTTTTGTTTACCATATAACCATATTGTTATAAAGTTATAGAGGGGGGAGATTTTACAATGAAGAGTGAAACAATCATCGTGGGCGGAGGCATGGCGGGTATGTCCTGTGCACTGCACTTGCAGGAGCAGGGGAAGGATTTTAAGCTTATTACTGACGCACTAGGGGGTAGAGTGATGTATTCTGCCAAAGAGGATGTAAACTACGGTGCGTATTATGTAATGGCGAACTATCACAATGCAAAGAAGGTTGTGGAAAGGGATAAGTGGATAAATCCACTGGATGCCTGTTTCCACAACGACGAACACTCCTGTTTTTCTACTCTTAGTTGGCATACGTTGATTTGCTTGCCCCAGTTTATTAGATTCCTTTTAGCAATGCGTGAGTTTAAAAAGCATTATGAGCTTTATAAGAAGCGTTGCCTGGTAATATCTCAAAAGGAGGCTCTGGCTGAAGACCACTATCTGGACAGACTCTTCCGGTTGCCTGCTGCAGAGTTTATTAAAGAAAAAAAGTACGAGCAAGTGGCAAGTGATTAAATATCCAAGTTTTCTTATGTTTGCACAGGGGTAGATTCCAGTAGTATTACTGCTCTGGATTTCTTAAATGTAAGTCTGGGACTCTTACAGCCAATTTACCAGCTGAAGTTTAACCAGCAGGCTATAGCGGAGAGACTGGGTAATCATCTAATTATGGACTCGATTGATAGAATCGAGAGCGGCGATAGTCGGCATATCCTCATCGGAGAATCCGGTGAAACCTACGAAGCCAAGAATATTGTTATAGCGACGCCTGCGGTTATTACCCAAAAGCTGCTGAACCTGTCCGAAATCCGGGAGGCCTGTAAGCTTTACGTTCATCACGTTTCGGCAACTCTAAAGCCCCCTTTCAGAAAAAGGGGTTTAAACTTGTTTCCCTTTGTTTCCAAGATTATTCTGACAGCTAAACAGAAGGACGGAACTTATCTCATCTATTCCAGGGAAAAGGAGGTCGATTTGTATCAGGTATGTCAGGAATATAAAATAATTGGCACTAAGGACTGGGACAAAGCTATGTATGTCCAGGGTAGAGCTTATATAGAGCAGGAACTGGGCAACGGTATTTATGTAGCCGGTGATCATAACGGTTTGGGTCTGGAACCCGCGGCTATTTCCGGGATCTATGCAGCCAATAAAATTATTCAAGGCAAAAAAGAACAAATCAAAGCCGCTGTTTCGACCTGATATTAGGAATGCAGAGGTGAAAAGATAGTATGAACGGATTAGAATTTTTTTGGAATAATCACCCCGTTTGGTTTGTGATTATTTGCATTATTTCATTAGGATTATTGCTGTTTTGTAGCTTGCTTTATTATGGTCTGAGTAAGCCTCCCACTGATAAAGAGAAAAAAAAATTGCTCCCGGGCGATAACCTGCTGGGCGGAGAACCCTATCATATGAGGGGGACCCTTGCTATAACTATTAATGCACCTAAAGAGAAGGTCTGGCCTTATCTTGCCCAAATGGGACAGCGTCGTGCCGGATTTTATAGCTTTGGTTGGTTGGAGCGTCTCTTGGGCTTCCATATCTATAATGACTATCGTATTGTTGAGGAATGGCAGAACATAGAACCGGGACAGTTTATTTTTTATCATCAGGCTGGTATTGGCTCCGAGGTTATAGAAGTAAAAGAGGGTGAATATTTTACAACCCTTTCCGATTCCCGTAAGCCACCGAAATATCAGCATGCTATGGCATTTGTACCGCCCTTTAAGCTGGACTTTTTTGCTTGGAGCTGGAACTTTATTCTGGAGGATGCCGACGAGGGTAAAACCCGTTTTTACACTCGCTGCGATGCTGCTTATACACCTTATTCCAAATTTCGTTGGTGGCTGGCAGCTGTTTTTTTAGGCATTCCTTCCTTTGTTATGTGTAAAGGAATGCAGTGCACTATTAAAAGGTGTGCTGAAGGTAAGATGAAAAAGAAATATGCATAAGTGAGGAGGGTTTCAATGAAAAATATAATAAAGGATAACAAACAGACCGAGCTGAAGACAGAAAAAAAAGCACCTGCTTATAAAACAAAAATGTGGGTTCCTCACAAAAATGGCCTGGGAATTAAGAATTGGATTATAGACCACACCAGTGCCCACCAATATAGTTGGAAATTCTATCTTGGTGTATTCCGCACTATTGTGAACGGCAGCAAGCTGATGAAATATCCTGTGTTAGGTAAGATATACAAAACCATTATGATGTTTGGCAACGAGAATCAGCACACCTCCGCTACCGTATACAATCTAAATGTTGATGTTTCGGAGGAAGGGGAAAGTGTAGTTCTCCCTATGGACTTGATTAAGGATACCATCAATCAGGCTAGCTACATAGCTTCGATGAAAAGATGTCTCTGCCGTGATGCTCAAAGCTGTGAAGATTATCCTAAAGAAGTTTGCTGTTTGTTTTTAAGCAAAGCGGGCAAGAGGGTAGTGTCTCACGGTGTAGCCTATGAAATTTCCAAAGAAGATGCCTTGAAGAGAGTGGACGAAGCGGCTAAGCTGGGACTTATCGGTCAAGCTCTATGGGTGGAGGTTGAGCAGTTTATCTGGGGTTTTGCCAATGATGAGATGGAGAACTTTCTGGAAATTTGTTTCTGTTGTCCCTGCTGTTGCGTAGGTTTTAACCTTTCCCGCAATGCCAGCCCTGATGTCAAAGAACGTTTCCGTCCGACCGGTTGGACTGCAGTTATTGAAGAAGATAAATGTATTGGTTGTGGTGACTGTTGTCCGGATGGACTCTGTCCGCAGGAATCTATTTCCATAGTGGATGGTAAAGCGGTTGTCATAGAGGATTGCTGTGTTGGTTGCGGTATCTGCAAAACAAAGTGTCAGCAC
>CALBJS010000116.1 GCA_937892995.1 uncultured Peptococcaceae bacterium
CCCTAATTCGCTTAAGGCCAAACTAAGGTTAATTGCAAGGGTTGTTTTACCTACCCCACCCTTACCACTACCAATTGCAATAACCCGTGATCTTTTCTCTCTTTTCTTAGCAGCGGGAATAGAAACACTCCAAGTTTGCTTTGCGGGTTGACGAGAGATCACTTGAGATATAAAAAAAATATTGGAATTAGGAAGTAACCAATGAATAATAGTACCGATTGGAATTAATAGTAAATATCCTTTATGTAAAGAAATGGCTAATTCCAAACGATCCGGGAACACCTCTTTCACTTCAGTTACATATGTATCATGATATAATTCTGAGTCTGTAGTAAAGCTTAATTTTTGCCCTATATAGAAATGTGGCTGTTCCATCAATTTCCTCCTGATTTCTGGAATTATATTATAGTTTTCTACATCTTCGATAAGTTCCCTTCTAATCAGATATATTTTTAAAGAATAAAGATAAAAAACCCGTAAAGTTTTTTTATTACAGGTTTTTTATCATTGTTGTTTATAATTAATTAGCTAGTATTATTTCTACTCCATTTTGTTTAATTTTCTTTAATAAGTTTGGATCTGCTGAAGTATCAGTAATAAATATATCAATATTTTCCCATTTTGTAAATGTATGATAACATAGCTGGCCTAGCTTTTCGCTATGAGCTACGAGAATAACTTCTTTAGCCGAGCTTATCATTGCCTGCTTTACTTCCGATTCAGCCATACTAGTAGTGGAAAGGCCTTTTTCAGCACTGATGCCGGTTGCTGCTAAGAATAGTTTATCTGCATTAAACCCCGATAAATTTTCTCTAGTCATAGGCCCCATTAATGAATACGTTGCTCTTTGCACTTCGCCACCTGTTAAAAGTATTGTGATGTCTTGGCGCATTTCGAGCACATCAGCAACAGGTAATGAATTCGTCACTACTATGCATTTTTTGGTTAAAGCTAAGGCTATAGCTAAAGTAGTTGTACCGGAATCTAAAATAATAGATTCCCCTTCATTAACAAAATCTACAGCAGCTTTACCAATCGCAATTTTTTCTTTGTAAGCTTCCCCAAGCCTTGTAATAAATAATGCATTCCGGGTTTGAGGGTTTTGGGGATAAACTGCTTTACCATGCTCACGTTGCACAAGGCCCATAGAAGCAAGACGCTTTAGGTCCCTGCGTATCGTCATTTCTGAGACACCGAATTGACCGGCTAATTCCGAAACTGTTAAATGTCCATGTTTTTGTAGTAAGAATCTTATTTTTTCCTGCCTAGTTGCAGTCAACATCAAACCCCCTAACGTAAAAGGATAATTAAAAATGAATGGCCTAATGTAGAGAATGCTAAATCATAGCAACCGAACCTTCATATACTACACCTGCAGAAGCGTCAACTGTAATTGTTAAGCCATCTTGTATTTTACTTATAGCCTCTTTAGCACCGACTATAGCAGGGATTCCATATTCAAGAGCAACGATAGCAGCGTGAGAAGTAAGTCCTCCTTGTTCAACTACTATCGCACCTGCCATAGAAATAATTTCGAGATTTTCTACATCGGTAGTAGGGGCAATAAATATCTGGCCTTTCTTAAAATCTTTAGGGTTTTGTGTACTATTAGCGATTCCTGAGTACGATCTTCTTCCGATACCTATACCACGTGTAAGCATGTTTCCGATTACTTGAACTTTAATTAAATTTGTAGTTCCTACTTTACCAACGGGAACCCCCGCAGTAAGAACTACTATGTCCCCGGTTTTTACAAGACTCTGATCGATGGATTTGGTTATTGCTATAGATAAAAGCTCATCAGTTCCAGTACTTTCAGAAACGAGGATAGAATGTACCCCCCAATTAAGGGATAGACTTCTTGCCGTCTCCGGGTAAGGTGTTGCAGCAACTATTAAGGATCTCGGTCTATAGCGAGAAATCATCCTGGCAGTGACTCCGGATTGAGTAGGTGTAATTATTGCAGCCGCATTTAAATCATTGGCAATAGTGTTACTTGCGTGTCCTATGGCCTCAGCTATATTTTGGCCTTTCTTAGGGGGAACATTACTTTTAAAGAATATACTCTCAGTTTTCCTGGCTATTTTATCCATTGTTTGTACTGCTTCTACAGGGAAAGAACCTGCGGCAGTTTCCCCTGAAAGCATAATGGCATCAGTTCCATCCAAAATAGCATTTGCTACATCACTTGCCTCCGCTCGAGTAGGACGTGGCTGGCGAATCATGGAATCTAACATCTGGGTGGCTACGATAACAATTTTTCCTAAGGTGTTACATTT
The DNA here is from genome assembly GCA_937892995.1 of uncultured Peptococcaceae bacterium. Taxonomy (GTDB): domain Bacteria; phylum Bacillota; class Desulfitobacteriia; order Desulfitobacteriales; family Syntrophobotulaceae; genus CALBJS01. Next base: position 2,280 of record CALBJS010000116.1, read on the forward strand.
AGTAATTAACTCTTTTTGATAGATGGGTACATCTTCAACCGGTATCTCAACCCCGAGATCACCCCTTGCTACCATAACACCATCTGCTACTTCTAATATGCTATCAATATTTGCAAGACCTTCTTCATTTTCGATTTTAGCGATGATCTTAACATCTGATCCAGCATCTTCTACTAATTTCCTTACTTCAAGGATATCAGAAGCTTTGCGTGCAAAGGATGCAGCAATGAAGTCAACTTTGTTTCTTATACCAAAATTTATATCATCAATGTCTTTTTGAGTTAGGGCAGGTAATTGTACTGATATACCAGGAACATTTACACCTTTTCTTGATTTTAACACCCCACCGTTTATAACTGTAGTTACGATCTTTCCGTCTTCATTTGAGACAACTTCGAGATCTATTAAGCCATCATCCAAAAGAATATGTGCTCCAGGATATACTTCTTGCCACAGGTTATCGTAAGTTATATTGACCCTTTTGGAAGAACCAAGTTGGCTATCATTATCTAGTATGAATTGACAACCATTTTTTAAAGTAACACCACCATCGGGAACTAATCCTGTACGAATTTCCGGTCCTTTAGTATCTAACAGAATCCCGAAATTAATACCTTTTTCTTCAGCAACTGTCTTAAGATTTCTAATCCTCTTTCCATGTTCCTCATGGCTACCATGTGAAAAATTAAGTCTCGCAACGTTCATGCCAGCATCTAAAAGTTCTTTGATTTTCTCTGGAGATTCACTGGCAGGACCGATCGTACAAACAATTTTGGTTCTTCTCATTTTTACCGTCCTCTCGTGTAAATTAATTAAAGTCCACGGGAAGCAATGAGTTTAATAAGGTCTATGACCCGGTTAGAATAACCCCATTCATTGTCATACCAAGCAAGGACCTTTACCATTTTGTCTCCAATTACCATAGTAGAAAGACCGTCAACAATAGAGCTATTGGAATTGCCATTATAATCTTTGGAAACTAAAGGCAACTCATTATATTCGAGAACTCCTTTGAGTTCACCTTCGGCAGCTTGCTTTAGTTTAGCATTAACTTCCTCTTTCGTTGTTGCCTTACTAACGTTAACTACAAAATCTACTAAAGATACGTTAGGAGTGGGCACTCTAACAGCTAACCCGTTTAATTTTCCCTGAAGTGCTGGGAGCACTAAGGCAACTGCTTTAGCTGCTCCTGTAGTAGTAGGGATCATTGACTGAAAAGCGGCTCTAGCACGACGCCAATCTTTGTGTTCAAAATCAAGAATCCTTTGATCATTAGTAACAGCATGTGTAGTTGTCATCATCCCTTGTTCGACACCAAATTCATCCAAAATAACTTTAGCAACCGGGGCTAAGCAGTTAGTGGTGCAAGAAGCATTGGATATTACATGATGGGTCTTCGGGTTATATTTATCATCATTAACACCCATGACAATAGTGATATCTTCATTCTTTCCAGGAGCAGAGATCACTACTTTCTTAGCACCTGCCTCAAGGTGTTTACTGGCTGAGGCTTTATCTACAAATCTTCCAGTAGACTCAATAACCACATCTACGTTCATTTCTTTCCACGGCAATACCTCTGGATTTTTCTCGGCAAGTAGTTTAATAGAATTATCTTTTACCTTCATAATATCGCCAGCAAGTTCGACATCGTAGGGAAGGACTCCATGTATAGAATCATATTTAAATAAATGTGCCAACATTTCTGAACTACCGAGGTCATTTACTGCTATAACCTCTAATTCTCCTGGAGATTCTAAATATGCTCTTAGACATAATCTACCAATCCTACCGAATCCATTAATTGCAACTCTTACAGTCATTATTTTTTGCCTCCTATTGAAATATTAATGTTTATATAAACATATATATTCTGTGCAAATAAACATATTCCTTCTGAAAAAATGTTTATTTGCACATTTTTTCTAATTATTTATAGAATTCCCGTATTTATATAAAACTTGCAAATGAATTAATTCCAATTAATTTAATGAAAAGTTTGCTTCTTTTTTCAGTAAGCAAAAGTATACCATCATTTTGCTTGCATTATAATGTATTTGAAAGTCAGAGCATTTTAAAAGATTAAATAAGTGTTATTAAATTACAGATGATTGATAAGCGAGGCAAGGTACCCTGCACCAAAACCATTATCTATATTGACAACACCTATCCCAGTTGAGCAGCTATTTAGCATGCTTAATAATGCAGAAAGACCACCAAAACTTGCTCCATACCCGATACTTGTCGGCACCGCTATTACAGGTTTAGAAACAAGTCCTCCAATTACACTAGGAAGAGCACCATCCATTCCGGCTACAACTATAACTACTTTGGCAGCAAGAAGTCTTTCAGATTGGGCTAATAAACGATGAAGCCCCGCGACCCCGGTATCATACATCCGTTCAACTCGGTTGCCCATAGCTTCGGCCGTGACAGCAGCTTCTTCGGCTACTGGAAGGTCTGCTGTTCCTGCAGAAACAACAAGAATACCTCCTGTCTTTTTCTGTTCCCCTTTCTTGAGGATGATGATCTGAGCGACTTCATGGTATTCAGCTGTAGGAATTACATCAAGCAATGCTTGATAAGTGTTTTTATCGGCTCGGGTAGCAAGAATGTTTTGGTCAGAAACCTCAAATAGTTTTTTAGCTATAGCTATTATTTGATTTGTTGTTTTACCCGGACAGAAGATAACTTCTGGAAATCCTTTACGATACTCTCTATGGGTATCTATCGCAGCATAACCTAAATCATAATAATACATCTTTTCAATTTCTTTCAGCCCATCATCAATATTCATTCCCTGATCTCGAATATTAATGAGAATATTTCTAAGTTTCTCTTTCATCTCCGTTTGATTTCCCCTCGGCTTTATCTTTATCCAGTTTTAAGACTCCACTCCCCCACCAGAGGCTCCTATGTTCAGATTTAGCTGAACAAGTTCACTGCCATTCCTTATATGGGTTCAGAAGTAATTCTAACAATAGATTATAAGCAGACTGCATATCAGTCTTGGTAACAATTTCATTAGCGGTATGAAGATATCTTACGGGAATGGCTATCCCACCTGTAGGAATTCCCCCTTGAGTAAGGTGAACTGGGCCAGAGTCTGTACCACCAGTAGTAATAATCTCCCATTGGAAAGGAATATTCTTTTGGGAAGAAATATCTGCCATCCAATTCTTAATCTTGGGAGAAACAACGATTGATCTATCCATTACTTTAATGGCAACGCCATGACCTAATGAAGTACGATTACGTTCATTAGGAGTGTCATAGCTTATGGTAGTATCTATTATTAATGCCAAATCCGGTTGAATAGTAGAAGCGGCTGTTTTAGCACCTCTTGCCCCCACTTCTTCCTGAACAGTAAAGGTGAAAAATAGATCACTTTCACAATGGATCTGCTTAAAGATTTCAAGTGCTAGAAAACAGCCTATTCTATTATCTAAAGCCTTAGAGATAATATGGCTTTCCGTTTCTTGGAAATCTCCGACAAGTGTTGCCATATCCCCTTCTGTTACAATACTTCTTGCTTCTGCTTCGCTAGTCACACCGATATCGATAAAAATTTTTCCGGTGCTTTTGTCTTCTGCTCTTTTCTTTCTTTCTCTACAGACTACACCGATACGTTTGTTTTTAAATATTATTCTTTTAGCTATGAGATCAGGACCCCTCAGACCTCCGACAGGAACAAAATATAGATAGCCTTGATCATCAATATGCGTAACCATGATCCCTACTTCATCCATATGACAGGCAATCATAATTTTAGTCCCGTTACCTCTTTTTCGAATAATCAGATTGCCAAGTGGATCAATCTGAACTGAATCAGCGATTGTTTTTACCTGCTTAATTATAAAATCAGCAACTTCTATTTCATTTCCAGATGGGCCGAATTTTTGCGTAAGTTGTTTTAATAACTCATAATCTAATGGTTTTAGACTAGACATTGTACTCTCCTAATTTTTTATATTTTTCGGGCAAAATAAACTCATTTCCCCCAGAATGGCTTTTACTAGTTTTAGACAATTTTCGTAATCGCTTTCAGCAATAAGAGAACTAAAAGAATGAATATTTCTACACGGTACGCTAATAGTAATCGTTGGAATACCCTTAGAGGCCTGATGAATGTTTCCGGCATCATTGGCTGCAGCAGTTCCCTTCCGAAACTGTAAAGATATATTGTGTTTTCGGGCCGTAGCTACTACTTTAGTTATGAGCTCCGGCTTATATATTGTGGCTGAATCCATCAGGGAACACGCAGGGCCTTTTCCTACTTCGACTATCCATTCTTCTTGGTTTTTTTCTTTTAAATCCGCTGCCTCTGTGGCTTCTAAAACTATTGCCAGATCTGCATCAATATAATTGCTAATTACTTTTGATCCCCTAAGGCCTATTTCCTCTTGAACAGTAAAGGCGGCAATAAGGTCACAATCATATTTACCGTCCAATATTTCCATTGTCATAGCACAACCGACTCTATTATCCAAAGCTTTAGCTTTAAAGAGCTCAGAACCTAGACGTTCAAATTGAGATGAGAAAGTAACATAATGTCCCAGCTTTACTATTTGTTCTGTCTCTTCTTTGGAAGTAGAACCAACATCTATATATAATTCTTCAATACTTAGAGACTGTTTTCGTTCCTCGGGTTTTAGTAAATGAATAGCTTTGGAACCGATAATACCAGGAATATTGCTACTACCACACGTTACCTTTTTCGAAAGAAGTATCCTTGAATCGATTCCCCCAATAGGTTGAAACTTTAGATATCCTTCCGAAGTAATATCGGTTATCAATAGTCCAACTTCATCCATATGAGCACAAACAAGTACACGAGGCAAATTAGCGGAAGAACCTTTTTTTTCAACGATTAAGTTCCCTATTTTATCTATTCTATACAAATCGACCTTATCTTTAATATGCTCTATAATATATTCCCTAATAGCCTTTTCGTTTCCCGAAACACCATTCAGTTCGCATAAATCTTTTAAGAACATGATAATTCCTCCAGATCTTCCGGCAAAGAAGCAATAAAATAAGCCAAGAGTTTACCACAATTCGTTATATCCTTTAATGATGCTGTCTCTACAGAAGTATGCATATATCTTAAAGGAATAGATATGAGGCCCGTAGGGGTTCCGTGACCAGCTAACTGGATTACCCTGGCATCTGTACCAGTTGGGCCAGCAATAGGTTGGATCTGATACGGTATTCTATTCTCCTCAGCCGTTTTTATCATTTTAGCTAATACTTCGGGGTGAATATTAGGTCCAACAGGAATCGCCGGTCCTTTGTCTAGGTTTATGGAAACCTGATTTTTGGTATCCATAGTCTGAGCATGGGTTACATCTATTACCACGGCAATAGATGGCTCTATTTTATCCGAACCAGTTATCGCACCTCTTAAGCCCACTTCTTCTTGGACTGTGGTCACAGCTATCACATTATGTTTATGTTTAATATTACTTAATTCATTTAGACAAATTGCTAATACTGCAATACCAGCCCGATTATCAAGTGCTTTCCCTGTTATTCTTTCATTAAGCATAACAAAAGGGGCTCTGTCCATACTAACTATATCGCCAGGCTTTACGATATCTCTAAC
>CALBJS010000117.1 GCA_937892995.1 uncultured Peptococcaceae bacterium
GTCCGTATCGGACAATTATATCAATTAAACTTTCTGTTTGGTAACCTAAGATGACAACGCAAAGTTTTTGGCCCAGCTTACTGGCCAATTGCCGACCTTCGCTAAGCAGCTCATAGTTAACTTTTTTAAACTTGTTATCTTTTTGTTCTGCTATAATCCAAAACTCATTTCCCATAAAGAACGGGCCTCCCTTTGATAGACCATCCTCTTAGCACAAAAATCCTTTTTTACTTCCCCTTTTTCTTCTAAATATTTAAGATGGGCTAGAACTTCACCGGTAGCAAATAGCTTTTGTTGAGGAGGAAATTGGTTCCAGGAATTATACCTTACATCCCATTTCATCTGAGAGGCAATTTGATAAGCATCTTGAGGGACTTTTCCTAAAATCTGCAGAGCTTCATTGGTTCTTACCTGATGATGCTTTTTTAGCTCCCTTATTCTTTCCTGATATCGTTGAAATATTTTCCTGTGACCGGGTAGAACGAGCTTTACTTCCAGTTCGTATACTTTTTCGAGACTTTTTAGGTAGTCTGCCAAAGGATTGTCATTGTCAGATAAGAGCATAAGATTGGGAGTTATATCATGGAGAACATGATCTCCTGAAATCAACAGCTTTTTATCCGCTTCGTAAAGACACATATGACCTTTGGTATGGCCCGGAGTTTCTATGCATTTAAAATGATAATCACCGACATTTAGGCTACTGCCCTCTCTTAGGGTTTGGAAAATAATATTGGCCCTATTGCGATACTTAAAACCGGGGTGATTGTTTATAGCCTCATAAAGCTCATCTTCCGGAAAACCGTTGATTAAACAAAATTTGTGCATGTTATTCCACATCTCGTCAGAATTCATTAGATTAATCATTTCAGCATCTATTTGACTGCAAAATACATTAGAGGTCTTGGTTTGAAAATATGAAATTAAACCGGAATGATCTGCATGCATATGAGTAATAAAGAAATCCGTATTCGCCAAATCAACTTCAAGTTCCTGAAGGGATTTAGTCAGTACGGTAAGACACTCCTCTCTATTCATACCTGTATCAATAATCAAGTTGCGTTTTTGGCCTTTAAGCACATAAGAATTTAAAGCTCTCAAGGGGTTTTGGGGAAGGATAACTTCTATTTTATATATATTTGGCAAGATTTCCTCAAACAATATTATCACTCCTAACAGTACTCTTGCTTCTGTAAACAAAGATCAATACCCAGCTTATTTATTCTGTAGTATAAGGTTCTTTTGGATATCCTTAAAGCTTTGGCACATTTTTCAATATTCAAGTCATTTTCCAGTAAAGCCTGCTGGATTACACTTTTTTCGGTCCTTTCTAATATTTCCCGCAAGCTAAGTTTACGATCTCTGAACGCCCAATATCCCTGATCTAATTCCAAAGGAAGGTGTTTGCTTTCAATAACGTTTCCTTCACCAACCAGAATCAAAGCATGTTTGACAGCGTTCTCCAATTCCCTTATATTTCCCGGCCAATCAAAACTTTTCAGCTTCATTGCCGCCTCCGGCACCAGGGTAATGTTGCGGTTATTACTGTATTTATTGATAAAAAAGTAAGCCAGAGGAATTATATCTTCTGCTCGTTCTTTGAGAGGCGGCATTACTATCGTAAATACTTTAAGCCTGTAATACAAATCATGCCGGAAAGTCTTATCTTCAACCATTTTCTTCAAATCGCGATTACTGGCGGCAATGATGCGGACATCAACGCCTAGAGGTTCATTTCCCCCTATTCTTTCAAATTCTTTACTTTGTATTACTCTAAGAAGGGCAGCCTGACTGTTAAAATCAAGCGTGCTTATTTCATCCAAAAAGAGGGTACCGCCGTTTGCTCTTTCAATTCTTCCAATTTTGCGATTCAGAGCCCCGGTAAATGCCCCTTTTTCATAACCAAATAATTCACTTTCAATAAGATTAGAAGGTAAGGTTCCACAGTCGACAATTACAAACGGTTCTTTTTTCCTGTTGCTTCTTTCATGAATTTCTCTGGCTATCAAGCTTTTTCCCGTTCCGCTTTCTCCCTCCAGCAAGACCGTATAATCAGAGCCTGCAACATACCGAACCATTTTATTTACTTTCTTGATAGCGGGAGAAGCTGCCGAATAATAGTTATCTATCCCTAATTCTTTTACATTATTTTTGGCCAGTTCGTTTTCTATAATTATTTTTCTTTTACTGATAGCATTTTCAACCACCCGCAGCAGTTCTTCGACTTCAAAAGGTTTTGTCAGGAAATCATAGGCACCCTTTTTCATTGACTCTACGGCCAGATTAATCGTGGCATGACCTGTCAGCATGATAACTACAATATCAGGATTAATTTTGACAATATTTTCAAGCACTTCCATACCGTTAATTTTGGGTATTTTAAAGTCAAGTATGACCAAGTCGGGACAATTAGCTTTAAAAAGGTTAATGGCCTGTTCGCCATCCGCTGCTAATAATGTTTGATACTCTTTTCTTTTTAAACACTCGTCCAGAACAAATCTCATATTGTTATCATCTTCAACGATTAATACTTGTATTTTGTCCGTCACTGCTTAATCCCTCCTTCCCGGCAACTTGACTGTAAAGGTGGTGCCAGCACCGACTTCAGATTCAACGTCAATATGGCCGCCATGATCAGTTATTATTTTATGAGTGACTGATAAGCCCAGTCCTGTCCCATTGTCTTTATCGGTATAAAAAGGATCAAATATGCGATCAAATCTTTCGGCAGGTATCCCAATGCCTGAATCGGCTATCTTGATTACAGCACCTTCTTCGTCTTTAAAGGTATTAACCTTAATGTAACCTTCATCAGCAATAGCTTCCATAGCATTCATAAATAAATTCATCAAAGCATGGCTCAATAATTCTTTGTCCCCCGAAATGAGCGGTAAATCCGCAGCTAAACTCTCCTCTATTTTTATCCCCGCTTGGAGTTTATTTAATTTACCTAAAAATAAAACTTTTAGCAGGAGATTGTTTATATTTACCTTCTCAATCTTTAAGTATGATTCCCCTGCGTAATCAAGAAGCTTTTGGCTCAATTCATCCAAACGATTGACTTCATCAATAATAATATTCAGATATTTTACTATCTGCTCGTTCATGGGATAATCCGATTTTATCAGACTGGTTAGGGCTTTTATGGTGCCGAGCGGAGTTCTTATCTGATGGGAAAGTCCCAGAGAAAGCTGTCCTAAAGCGGCAAGCTTATCGGCTCTCTGCATAATTTTTTCCATTTTCTTTTTATCGGTTATATCTTCCGTTAACATAGCAACTCCCAGTTTCTTGCCTGAAGGGCTTTTGATAAGGGAAGAATAAGCGTTAATATAGAGTGTTTTGCCCATTCTGGTTTTAAGTTCAATTTCATTGCCCCGGAAGGCTTTCTCTGTTCTAATTACATAATTATGGGTTTTAAGAAATCTAGGCCGTTCATGTTCAGCTAATCCCAGTAAAAATGAGCCGCCTATAGCTGTTTCTCTGGGGAACTCATACATTTCTTCGGCAGCCTGATTCATCGTTAGGATTATGCCTTTGAGATCCACTGCTAGAATAGCTGTCCCTATACTTTCAATAACAATTTTATGAAACATTTTATCCAGCATGAAGTCCTTGGCCATTGATTTACATAGCCTCCCATTTAATTATACATTCGAACAAATGCTATCCCATTTGCCTTGTTCTCTAAGCTTCTTAACTATTTCCTCCGCCATTTTTCCTAAGGCATTTTTGTCCACTTTCCCATTGTTGGTAAGGGGAAAACCCTGTCCCTCAGCCAGTACTTCCACATGCTGAGGCCGTTTGTACGCCGCCAAGCCTTTGCAGTGTTTTATCACTTCTTCAACTTTTACTTCCATTCCGGCTTTAGGTAAAATAAAAGCAAAGACTCCCTCATCAAATAAAGAATGTTTTACTCCCAATACCTCTGCCTCAGCTACCCCTGAAATCATGGAGATATGAGCGGCCACCTCATCTGGAAATACATTATATCCTTTTTGTTTAATTAAATATTTGCTTCGTCCCATATACATAAGGGCCTTATAATCAACCATATCCTTAAAATATCCTATATCACCGCTATACAAGATCCCCTCTTTAGATACCGTCTGGGCCGTTGCTTCCGGCTGATTAAAATAACCAAGAAAAACCAGAGGAGGATGATAACAAATTTCGCCGATTTCTCCGTCGCTCAGTTCTTCCCCGGCCTTTCCCCCACTGTCCATAGGTCTACGTATTGAGATCTTAGCCACATCCTCTGCGGCTCTGCCTACCTGTCCAAACATTTCCTCAACTGTCAGCGGCATCGGAGTATAGGTGGAAACACCTCCACATTCAGTCATCCCCAACGAAGTACCAAAATTAGGAGCCATTTTGGATAATTCCTCCAGGAAATTCTTATCTACCATCGAGCCCGCATAATAAGCACAGTGCATACTGCTGAGATCATAACTTTTGTAATTGGGAAGGGCCCAAATCATGCGATACATGGTGGGAACGGCACCAAGAAAATTCCCTCTCCACTTGGCTATAGCTTCCAGAGTTAAAACAGGATTGAAACGATGCAGCAGTATATTGGTACCACCTGCATAAATCGTCGTATATATGGTTATGGTAGTTCCCCCGACATGGCTGCAGGGCAGAACACATACCCTCCGAAGTTCCGGCCCGGGCATGGTTGATGCCCGGAAAAAAATCTCCATCTCGGCTACAATACAGCTGTGTTGCAGGAGAGCAGGTTTAGGTTCACCAGTAGTCCCTGTGGTAAAAATAATCAGTGCTGGATCATCTTCTTTAATCTCGGCATAGACTTCTTGCCTATGTCTTAGCAATTGTTCATCTTTCACTAAATTTTTCAGTACTTCCAAATCAAATAGCTTATTGGCACTTTTAGCACCTTCCAATAATGGCCATTCGGAATTTCCGTCCTCAATAAGGTTATACTGCAGAACATTTTTAACATAAGGGCATTCTCCCAGCACGGCCTTTCCCACTTCATAAAAATCTTTGAGATGAGTGGTCCCGCCCAAGATAAAAAGGATAGGAGTAATTTTATTAAGCGCTCTTACCGTTTCATGAGGTTTTAATTTTATATCCAAGGGACAAATTATTGCCCCTATTTTGAAACAAGCATACTGCAGTGCAACATACTGTATAGATTGTAAGCCCATAACCGCTACCCGCTCGCCCTTTTGAATACCCATTTTTAATAGGCACAGCACATAGAGATCGACAATCTCGTTTAGCTGTCGATAGTTGACAATCCAGCCATTCTCATGCTGGATCAAAGCCTCTTTATCAGGAGTTTCTTCAGCCCACTTTTCCAGGTAATCATGCACGAGGGGCAAGAGTGGTTTATAGGTAGGAGAATTCATGTATTTCCCTCCTTACTACCATTATCAACCAGTAAAAAAATATTATCAATCTATTTTGATTCTTTCGATAAATTCGGGTAAAAAGTCTTTTATTTTAGCAACCATTTTATAATCAGCCATTTGCATAATATTAGCATTTTCATCGGTATTGACGGCAACTATTGTTCCCGCTTCCCGAATTCCGACCATAAACTGTACCTGACCTGAAATACCAAGCAAAATAGCCAGATTAGGCTTGCATTTTTTGCCGGATAAACCTATTAATCTATCTTCCGGCAGCCATTTCCGGTCGGTTGCCATCGGTTTGGAACAGGCTAGCTCCCCACCCAAAGCTTTCGCCATTTTTTCTGCTGTTTTCAAATCTTCTTGGTCTGCACCTAAACCAACGGCAACCAGCACTTCCGCCGCTTCGATATCTACCGCATCCCCTGCTTTACTTCTGGATTCAATTAGTCTTAGCTCTGTAGGTTTTACCTCTATTTCCAAGTCATTAATACTTCCGCCTGCTTCCTCGCCGGCTGCTTCCAAAGCTTTAGGTGCCAGGGCTATGATTTTGTTCGCAGTTTCTATGGACTGAGTAGCAACTGTTGCTCCGCCAAGAGCATTTTTCATACATTCTATTTTTTTCTCATTCACTTGCAAGCTTAAAACATCATTAAGACAACCGCCGGCTAACTTCTGGGCCAGCCTCCCCGATAATTCCTTGCCTCTCCGATTGGAAGCCAGAAGAATTATGTTTGTATCCAGCTTTGCTGCCGCCTGCTGCAAAACTGAAGCCAAACCCGCAGTGTCAATAATCTTGATCTCATCGTTATTTATTTTATAAACCTCTGCCCCTTTTCCCGCAAGTTCGCTAGCTTGTTCTTCATTATTTATACTCACGGCTTTTATTTTCAGGCCTGTTTCTTTACTTATCAGCTTTGCTGCCGTCAGCAGTTCATAAACCGATTTGCTTTTTTCACTGTAAATCAATATCCCTGCCATTTTAGCACCTCCCAATAAGCCCTTCGGCTTCCAGAGCATTTACCAACTCTTCTACTGTTTTAGTTTCTAGAAGTTTACGTTCCATTACGGGAGAGAGGTTGCTTTTCGTCAATATTTCCTTATTTCCTGTTAAATTCAGTTCGTCAAGTTCCAATATCTCTTTAGGCTTTTTAGCTGCTTTGAGTATTTGGATTACCGATGGAATTCGCGGTTCATTAATACTTGCCACTACGGTTACCACAACAGGCAATTCTACTTCCAGCAGTTCTTCACAGTCTTCCAGGGCACGGGTAATCCTTGCTGTCTTGCCCGTAACTTCTACCTTACAAGCGTAACAAATTTGGGGAAGCCCTAAAATTTCTGCTACTCGGGAACCCACCTGCCCCGAATAGTTGTCACCGCTGCCCTCACCAAACAATATCAAGCCTACATTTTCTATTCTTTGAATCAAGGCGGCTAACACTTGAGCACTTGCTGCACTTTCTATCCCTTCTAACTTATCGTCGGCAACAATACAGGCTTCATCAGCTCCTCCCGCTAAAGCCTCTTTAATGGTATCCTGCAATTCTTCATTGCCAGCCGATATTACCACAACCTTGCCGGCTACAGTTTCTTTTAGCTCTACTCCTGCTTCTAAAGCATTTTTATCTAAATTACCAAAGGTGAGAGGAACATCTTCAAATACCGGTTCTCTGTTTCTGTTTCTGAATCTGGTAAATGAATCAAAAATCATTACTCTGCAATCGAGCAA
>CALBJS010000118.1 GCA_937892995.1 uncultured Peptococcaceae bacterium
CAGTGCCTAATTGAGAATACCACTGTACGCCATTACGTAAAATATGCGGAACATTGGCCCAAGTCTCCACATTATTAATATTGGTTGGTTTTCCCCACAATCCTTTTTGGGCCGGATAGGGTGGCCTTACTTTGGGCATCCCGCGTTTGCCCTCAATTGAAGCAATAAGTGCCGTCTCTTCTCCGCAAACAAAGGCTCCTGCCCCGGCTTTGATCTTAAGTTTAAAATTAAAACCGGAATTCAGAATGTTATTCCCGAGAAGACCGTTTTCCTTAGCTTGAGAAATAGCAATTTTCAAACGTTCAATAGCAAGAGGATATTCTGAACGACAATACACATAGCCTTCATCAGCTCCGATGGCATAAGCACCAATCAGCATCCCCTCAATCACAGCATGGGGGTCACCCTCCAGAACGCTGCGATCCATGAAGGCTCCCGGGTCGCCCTCGTCCGCATTGCAGATCACATACCTCTTCTCACCTTGGGCCTTGCGACAAAAATCCCACTTCAACCCCGTAGGAAAGCCGGCACCACCCCGCCCCCGAAGTCCGGACCTTTTTATTTCTTCGATCACATCATCCGGTTTCATATTTAAGAGAACCTTTTCCAAGGCCTGATAGCCATTCCTAGCCATATAATGACTTATCCTCTCGGGATTTATCTGGCCACAGTTATTAAGTATTATCCTATTTTGCTTAGCATAGAAATTCACGGTGTCATAAGTTATAGCTGATTCCCCGGAAATAGGATCATGGTAAAGCAGTCTTTCTACTTTCTGACCACCTACGATATCTATCTCGATTATTTCCGAAATATCAGAAGACTTTACCTTAGTATAAAAAGTCTTATCAGGCTCGATAATCAAGATAGGTCCTTGCTCACAAAAACCGTGACAACCGGTAGACCGAACACGGACTACCTCCCCAAGACCTCTTTTAGCAAGTTCCGTTCGCACCAATTCAAGGAGTCTTTGAGAACCGGAGGAAACACAGCCTGTACCGGTACAGATAAGAATTTGTTTAGTCATCCCCGCAGGGCTATGCATCCTTGTCAGCAGTTCCTGCCTTCTCTGTCTACATTCAGCATCGTCGTGACAGAGCGGTCCTTCGATTCGGCAATTAATATAGTTTTCGCAGGGATTAGAGGGGGTATGGTTACATTTTTTACAACACGGACAAGCTAAAGTTTGCATCTACAACTCTCCCCTACTCGAATTTATCTAAGATCTCAAGAACCATCTGGGAAGTCATATTACCAAAGACCTTATTATTAACGGAAATAACCGGAGCAAGTCCACAGGCCCCTACGCAGGCAACTGTTTCAAGCGTAAATCTCCTGTCTGCGGTGGTTTCGCCGGCCTTTATCCCCAGTTCCCGTTCTAAAGTCTTAAGTACCTTAAGTGCTCCCCGAACATGACAGGCCGTCCCCATACAGACCCGAATAATATTTCGCCCTGTGGGGACGAATCTAAACTGAGCATAGAAAGTGGCTACACCATAGACTTCGGCCACCGGTATTTTCATCTCCCTAGCGACAGTCTTAATGCTGTCTTCCGGTAGATAGCCGTAAATCTCCTGGGTTTCCTGGAGTACAGGAATAAGAGCACCTTTTTCACCATTGTGGGCTTTAATTACTTCTTTTAGCTTTAACCCTTTTAAATCAACAGGCAAATCAGCCTGACCCTTGCCACAACATTTACACATTCTCTTTATCTCTCCTAAATCTAATTACACTTCAGAAGGACAAATGTCTACTCAGGATAGATTACACCATTTTCAGTGATGAGTAAAGACATTTTATAATCATGTTCCTCGGCCTCTATCTTTTCAACCAGTTGACAGCAAAAAGCCAGCCCAATGGTCAGAGTATCTTCCCTTAGCTTAGGTAAGAAACGATCATAGTATCCTTTACCAAACCCAATTCTGTTACCCTGATAGTCGAATGCTACTCCGGGTACTAGTGCTAAATCTATTTCCCTTGGGGATACAGTCCTAAGCTTTTCCGGACGGGGTTCACGTATCCCAAGCATTCCAGGACGAACATCCTGAGAAAGATCGGAAATTTCACAAGCTATAATATCTTGATTATGGCAATAAGGAATAATAAGACGTTTCTTTGTTCTAAGGATTTCCCGAGCAATCTCGCTTGTTTCTACCTCATCTCGAAAGTCTAAGTATACCATAATGGTACGAGAAGTGCAGTATACCGGTAAAGACAATATTTCCCTTAGAATCTGAGCACTTTTTTCCCGGCGTTCTTCTTTTCCTAAGGATTTTCTGTTATGAAGTGCTTTTTTCCTAATTTCCGTTTTCCCGAGCATCTTTGTATCCTCCCAACCAGAAATAAAGTAAGTATAAAAAAGTTAACTTTTAGCCTAAGAAAAGCGGAATCAAGATAGGCACAAGGCAAGATAGGATCACACCATTGATAAAGGCAATAACCGCTATCCCTGGAGGACCTACTGCCGCTATTATCGGTAAAGTAGTATCCATAGTAGCGGCACCCCCGGGGGCCACCAAAGTAAATTTCCCGATTCGACCTGCTAGGAATGGAGTAATAATAATGGTGATGATTTCTCTTATCACATTACTCAGAAAAGCGACAGTCCCTAAAGCCACAGAATGTAGCTCAGAAATCATGACTCCGGAAAGACTATACCAACCAAAACCAGCTGCTACCGCCCCTCCCTCCCAGAAAGTCCAACCAAATAATTTACCAATAATCATCCCCGCCACAACACTACCAAGGGCAACACCTAAGGGAGCAATAACAACCAAATGACCCAGGGCCGCAAACTGTTTCCACATTTTTTTCAAGCCTAAATCAATCCCTATTGCTAGAAGAGTAAAATACAGGGCCCAGTTGGTTAAGGAAGGAAGAAAGCCCCTAACTCCCGCTGGGATGACGGTAAATCCAAGTAAAATACCTCCAAAAAGAGCACCGAAAATTAAGAATGTCATTTTATAAGGATGAGGCTTAGAATCAGTTTTGATCTCAAATTTCCCTTCTGGTGGCATTTTATAATTTTTCAAAAATACCTTTTCCAATAAGGCCACTGCCCCTAGGCTAAAAGCGATGGTCGTTATAGCAAAAAGAAAGGCTTGTAATCCATATTGTCCAAGGTTACTCAAAGTCTGTTTATCAAGTCCTAATTTCAGTCCCATAGTTATCAGCAAAAACATTATGGATACTGTAATGATTTTAGCACTATTTGCCAGGATTTTTTCCGGCAAAAACCTTTTCCAACCTAAAAAAACACCTAAAATCATACAGCCTAACAATGCTATCAATTCTTTTCTCCCTCATAATTTCATATATTATTGGATTAATATCTGCTATCAAACAAAAATTCCTAATAACATTCTTATGGTTTTTATTTTCTAACTACTGTTCTAAAAGTGAAGTTATTATCATACAGCAATAATCTTATTAGGACAAATTATTTTTCTTCTTTATCCCACATTTAGAAGATATATTTCGACATATTACTTACTATTCATTCAAATTACTTTTTGAATTTGCTTATTCGGCGTTTTTTAACCAACTAATTATCCCCAAGCCTAAGGGTAGAGAAATTAGTTTATTTACTAGGCTTATCCACACTATCCACAGAGGCTGTGGATAACTATGGTTAATAATTTAAATTAAGTTTTAAGTTACATTCTTTGAATTAAATTTATTTTTTGTCGAGAAGTATATCTTGAAATTTGGATTTTCGAATTCTATTCCAGTCTTAAGCCTGGAACTGCATTTAACTTCCAAGAAGCATAGTTTCCTGCTATAAATCGATAATGCCCTGCTATGGCTATCATGGCTCCATTATCAGTGCAAAGGGTAGGCAACGGATAAACAAAACGAATTTTACGGATAGCTAATTCTTTTGCCAATGACTTCCTTAGTAGGGAATTCGCTGCGACTCCCCCGGCTAAAGCAAAGGTTTTTACGGGAATATCTTCTAAAGCCCTAAGCACCTTTTGTACTAGCACATCGACTACTGCAGCCTGGAAAGATGCCGCTAAATCATTGG
>CALBJS010000119.1 GCA_937892995.1 uncultured Peptococcaceae bacterium
CCTGCCACCATGTACACAGATAATGATTTAGAACTTGCCATTATTGAGTCTCTCACTAGATTAACCAATCAATGGGCTAAAAATAACATGCCAGCCGAATTGGGTGATGAGGTGATCGTAACCCTACAGGCTGAATGTGAGGCCCTTTTTGTTCCGGAATTATCAAAATCAAATTTTCGATATTCTGTTGGTGATCCTGCTATGCTCGAACAGTTTAAGCAAGTAGTATCCAAAAAAGCAGGAGAGTCTTTTAAAATGGAAATTCCCTTTGCCGAAAATACTCCCATCGATCGGGTTGGGGGAAAAACAGTCATTTTTAACGTTACTGTTCAGGAAGTTATCCCTGCCCGCCAAATTAAAATCACAGATGAAATCGCCCAAAAAATAGATTCTCAGGTAGTAAATATTGACGAGTTAAAAAATAAACTACGGAACATCATTTCTAATAATTGGTTGCAAATTATTAAGGAGCACAATCTTCAATCCATTCTGGATACGATTATTTCTAATTCCGTTTATGAACTCGGCCAAGAGGAGTTTAGCAAAATATATGAACACATCGTTACGAAGACAAAGAAAAAAATGTTTTCTTCTACCGATCCGCGAACACTGAAATCCCTTTTTTCAGAGGAAACCGACGAGTATTTTTACGAGGATTGTCGAACTCTCGCCGAAAGAACGCTAATTGAAGACCTCATAATAAATGAAATAATCCGTTTAGAAAAAATAAACATTTCCGATGAAGAAATCTTAAAGGAAAAGAATGCCTTGATGGAGATTTTTAAGGATGAAGCCACTTTCAAAAATAACTTTCCTTCCGAAGATATTTGGAAGAAATATTTGCTCCGTCAAAAAACTCTTGAATTATTACTAAGCTGGAATATTAACTAGCAAATACACTTTGACATAATTCGATAAAATTTTCAATGAACCAACAAATTTTCCTTCAATAAAACCATTTTACTGCCTACTCACCACAAGCTTGATTTTCTTTAAGATTATCTGTTAATCTTGTTATTATAGGGATGATTTTTCGGGAGGATTAACATGTCCATTATTCTATCTGTTAAAGACATAACTAAAAGTTTTGGTAACTCAACAGTAGTTGATAACATTTCTTTCGAAGTTAAAAAAGGTGAAATCCTAGGTTTAGTCGGACCAAATGGGGCCGGAAAATCGACGATCATTCGCTGCCTTCTCGGCATTATCTACCCTGATTCCGGTACTATAGAGTACAACTTAGGTAACGCCGCTAAATTAAATACCTCTAAAGTGGGCTACCTTCCCGAGGAAAGAGGCCTCTATAAAGATGCTAAGATCATGGATATTCTTTTATATATAGCCAGCCTGAAAAATTATCCTTTAGACAAGGCTCGCCAAACTGCCGAGCATTATTTCGAAATGTTTGATTTAAGAGGCAAGTTTAAGTCTAAGATTCAGGAATTATCCAAAGGGATGGCTCAAAAGGTACAGTTCATAGCCTCGATTATTCATAAGCCGGAATTCTTAGTGCTGGATGAGCCCCTCTCAGGTTTTGATCCGCTAAGCCAAAACTTATTCATGGAAGAAATTAAACGGCTGGCAACTGAGGGAACGGCAATCCTTTTATCCTCTCATCAAATGAATATGGTCGAAACCCTCTGTAGTAGAATTTTTATGATTAATCAGGGCCAAAGAGTCTTATACGGAGAGCTGGAAGACCTTAAGGATCGTTATGCAAACTACAGATGCGAAATCACCGGAAATAATGAGTCTTCACGCTTCGCTGGTTTGCCGGGAATCGTGAGGGTAGAGCAAGACGGTTCTAAGAACATCCTTCATCTGCAACAAGGCATCTTGCCTAGGAACTTTATCCGGGAACTGCCACCTGATCTTGATATTAAAGAAATGAACATCACCAGGATTTCTTTACACGACATCTTCGTCAATACTGTAACAGGAGGTGGCAGACAATGAAGAACACCCTTAAAGTGGCCAGATGGGAAATTAAACGCAATGTGAGAAATAAAGCTTTTCTCATCTCGATCTTCATCACCCCACTGATGATGCTCCTTTTCGGCCTGGTACCTACTTTACTTGCTAAATTTGAAACAGAGCAGGCTTTTACCCTCTATGTAGTAGATGAATTGGGGATTTATCAAAACATTCCTAAAGAAACTCCTACCGATCAAGTCCCTGATCAAGTAGAATTCATACTCTCTAAGGATAATCCTCAAACTCTTGAAGAAAAAATCCGAGGCCGCAAAAACCAAGGATTTGTGGTTTTCGATGAAAATTCTCTTCAAAGCGGTTCTATCAGTGTTTATACAGATACCGAAGGCCAAGGAATCCTTGCTCCTATCACCGGTATGCTACAGTCCGCTCTTTACGACTACAAATTACAAAACCTGGGGCTTAACGACCAGCAGGTCAATTATCTTAACCAAGCATACCAAGTTAATATCAAACCTCTTACTACCAAGACTGAGGAAAGATCTATGCCCGAAAAAATTATCCCCGGAGTTTTCGCGGGGATCTTATTCCTGACCGTCTTCACCTCCGGAACTATGACTTTTCAGAGTGCCCTCCAAGAAAAAAAAGATAAAATGGTCGAGCTTATCCTTTCTTCAGTACAAGCCGAAGATCTTATGCAGGGTAAGATTCTCGGATATTTCGTTTTAGGCCTGATTCAAGTAGGAGTCTGGCTTTCCTTAGGAATACCGGCTGCCCAGCTTATTTTCAAAATCCCTATTCTAAAATATCTCCTGGTACCGGAACTCCTTCCCATGGTATTCTTCGCCTTAGCCGGCTATCTGCTCTACTCTGCTATCTTCGTCGCCATCGGAGCTACTATGGAAGATGCTCAATCCGGAAGCAGCTTTCAGGGTATGATTTTTCTAATTCCGATGCTCCCACTCTTCGTGATTGGTCCGATTATTGCTAATCCGTCGGGAGCCATCGCCCGAATCGGAACCTTCTTTCCCCTTACCACCCCCGGAGTAATGCTGGCTCGCCTAAGTATCTCCTCTCAGACTCCGCTTTGGGAGATCTTAGCCAGTGGAACAATCCTCTTCTTAACCATTATTTTGATCATGAGATTAGCAGGTAAGTTGTTCAAGACCGCAATCCTAATGTATGGCAAAAACGCCACATTTACTGAAGTTATTAAGTGGCTAAGGTATTAGGCTATTTTCATATCCCCTTTAACTCGACTACTTCCCCATTAGTAAAAAGGTAGATATACTTTTCTTTAACAGGCTTTCCGGTAAGCATTTCCAAAGCCCGGGCATAATACGATATCTGAACCTCGTACCTGTTCCTAATTGTTTCCTTCCAGCCTTCTGCTAGACGATCGGTCTTATAATCCACTAAGACAATTCCGTCCGTTTCCTCAAAATAACAGTCGATAATACCCTGCAAAAGAACAGTCTCTCCTTGGTAACATTCTGCACCAAGTTCGCTATAAACCTCGTGACAAGGTATTTCGATATTAAAAGGTACTTCTCGGTTAATTATTTCGGATTTAAGCATCCTCTTACCTAAAGGTGAGGCCAAAAAATATCGTATTTTCTTGGGGTCAACACTTTGAGCCTGTTCTGGGGTAAGCAAATCCTGCTTAACCATCTCGGAGATCTGTTCCTCGATATTGTCCTGCCGAAAATCCAAATGCTGCATGACAAAGTGCATAACAGTGCCTGCTTCGGCAGCTGTTAAACCTTTTTTCTTCTCTAAGAATAAAGGTTTTTTCATTTTGATAGCCGGCGATGGAGTTAAATACCCATCGCTTATTTCTTTCTCAAATCGTCTTTTAAGTTCAGTTACAGAAATCTTGGCAGGTGTTCTAGAAAGCTTAAGATACGGATATTCCCAATTCAGTCTATCAAAAAGTTCAGCATTTTTTTCTCTCAAGTTATTATCCAAACTTTCTAGCCCATCAAGCCAACGAATAAAATTATCTTCCTCTTGGCCTTGGTCTGCATAAAAGTGCAGAACATCCTCGCGCTTCCAGAAACGCACACTCCAAGAAGAAGTATCTTCCAGAATAGCTCCCCTTTGCCCAAAACCTTCTCCGTTATTCAGACATCCTCTGAGTTCCGTGCCATCCTGATGCCTTAATAAGGCCGGACCAATCCAGTCTAAGTATCTATTCCCTTTTAAAATATCATAAGAAGGGAGTCTTTCGGCATCCGCTTGAGCGGTTCTGGCCCATTTCTCAATCTCCTTAGGGATATCCCCCACCGCTCCGATGATGATTAGCTTTTCTCGAGCCCTGGTTAAAGCAACATAGAGAATCCTCATCTCTTCGGATAGAGTCTCTACTTTAATTTGCTCTCGAATAGCCTGTTTAGGTAGGGAAGGATAGGAAAATCTCAGACGAGTATCCACCACATCCGGACCAAAACCCAACTTGGGGTGAAACAAGATACTCTTATTTTGATCTTGAAGATTAAACTTCTTGCCACAACCGGCAAGTATCACTACCGGAAATTCCAGACCTTTACTCTTATGGATGCTCATAATACGTACTACATTATCGTTTTCGCCAAGGATCTTGGCACTTCCCATATCACCTTGGCTACTTTTTAATTTATCAATAAAGTTAAGAAAATTAAATAGTCCCTTAAAGCTAGTCTCTTCATATTGTCTGGCACGCTCAAAAAGGATACGTAAATTAGCCTGCCTCTGCTCACCGGCAGGCATTGCTCCTACGATTCCGTAATAACCTGTCTCGGTATAGATCTGCCACAAGAGTTGATCAGTAGAAAGGTGGAAAGACATATCCCGCCACCTCTGAAGATCTGCCAAGAAAGAAACCGCCTTTATTCGGGCTTGCTCCGTTCCTATTTCAGTATCTTCGTTATCTTTTTCTTCTCCTGTCTGTCCTTCAGCAAAGACCTGTAAAGCCTCGAAGAGGGATCCCTTCCGCCTCGTTAAGCGAATTTCCGCCAGCTCATCGGTCGTTAAGGATACTAGAGGGGATCTTAAGACCGCTAAAAGCGGGATATCCTGCAGGGGATTATCAATAATTTGTAATAACGAGAGGATTACCTGTACTTCACTGGTCTTAAAGAATCCCGTACCTGTATCCGCAAAAGCAGGAATCCCTTCTGCCGCTAATTCTTCCTTGAAGATCTCCGACCAATTCTTCGTGGTGCGTAAAAGGATAACAATATCCCTATGCTCCAAAGCACGGTATTCTTGCCTGCTTCGATCATAAACTGCCAAAAACTTGCCCTGTCGATCAGGCTTTAATAATTCCTGAATCCTGCAAGCTACCAGACGAGCTTCACATTGAATATTATCCAGCATCTCAGGTTCAAGGAGTAAATCGTCCTCCCCATCCCCATTTTCCTGAACTCCTGTTTCTTTTTGTTGATTAACGTATTCCTTATTTATATCTTTGCTAATATCGTTATTTTCATCTTTATTATTGAGGATACTTGGCAACTTAGTTTGGATGAGATGAAATTCAACTTCTCCCCCGACTACATAGGCTTCCTGTTTATTCTCTGCAAAAGCAGCCCCCGGATTTAAAGCCTCTTCCTCTGTATAATCTAGCTCACCGACCTTAACTGACATAATCTGTTGGAATAAAAAATTTACTGCATCCACTACATCTTGACGACTACGAAAATTCTTATACAATAATATTTTTCTTAAAGAGGCCCCTCGCTCCAGAGAATATTTGTGATACTTTTCCAGGAACAATTCCGGTTTAGCCTGTCGGAACCGATAAATACTTTGTTTCACATCTCCTACCATGAAGACATTAGGCTTCTCAGAATCCGCCTTGGAAATCATCTTGATGATAATTTCCTGAACCAGGTTACTATCCTGATATTCATCTACTAAAATCTCCGCATAGCGTTCCTTGTAACCTAAAGCTACTTGGGATGCTACTACCCGTCCTTCTTCACCCTGCTCAGTTAGAATCCCTAGGCAGAAATGTTCCAGATCATTAAAATCAACTACAGCTTTATCATTTTTCTTTAAAGCATATCTTTTCCCAAATTCTTTTACCAACCTCGCTAGGCATTGCATTAAAGGATCTAGGGTTTGAAGATCCTGAAATACTTCCTCGGAATCGGCCGAGAATATTCTTTCTTTAATCCTATTCAGGCTTTTCTTCACATCATCTCTAATATTCTTGACATTTTCCCGTTTTACCTGATCCGTCTCCTTACCGGCAGCCGGCAGTCTACTGAAGCCTAAGTTTTGAAATTCTCGGTAAAGATCATCCCACTTCGTAGCATTTTCCACCAAACACAGTCCCTGGATTTTCCGGATCAAAGCAAGCTCCTCAGAGAAGACAAAAAGATATTTATCCAGACCGGGTGCAGTCT
>CALBJS010000120.1 GCA_937892995.1 uncultured Peptococcaceae bacterium
CCTGTAGTTACAGATCCCAAAAAGGCTAATAAATATCTAAATTATATCGTTAAGGAGATGGAAAACCGTTATGAATTGTTTGCAGCTAATGGTGTAAGGGATATCGACCATTTTAATAGGACAACGGATACTAAGGCTTTACCCTATATTGTTGTGATTATTGATGAACTCGCAGATTTAATGATGGTAGCTTCCAATGAAATAGAGGAATCGATCTGTCGACTAGCTCAAATGGCCAGGGCAGCCGGTATTCATTTGGTTATTGCCACCCAAAGGCCTTCAGTCAATGTCATTACCGGTCTGATCAAAGCAAATATACCGAGTAGAATTTCTTTCGCGGTATCTTCTCAGATTGATTCCAGAACAATCCTAGATACTAACGGGGCTGAAAAACTTCTTGGGAAAGGTGATATGCTTTATTCACCAATAGGTATGAATAAACCTGTTAGGGTTCATGGCTGTTTTATTGAGGAACAAGAGGTTAAGAATGTTATTGAACACTGGCGAAGCCAGGGACAAGCTGATTATATCCTTAATGAAGACCAACTTGAAGAGTCTATCTCTGTGGACAAAAACGAAGGGGATTTTGATGAACGTTTCGTTGAAGCGGGAGAACTTGTCATTACTACTGGGGTAGCCTCAATTTCTTTTCTCCAGAGGCGATTAAGGGTAGGCTATTCTCGTGCAGCTCGCTTGATGGATATGCTTGAAGAGGCCGGGGTGGTAGGAGGATATGAGGGGAATAGACCTAGGGATATCTTAATGTCTCTAGAGGCTTTTAGTAATGAGCATTGTTCATAGTGGAACATTTCTAAAACAATAGACGTAGGTTATTTAACAAGCATCCTGATCTCCAAGAAGGAAAAGGATGCTTTTTTATGCCGTTATTTAGATCAACTAAGCCAATAAATGAATTATGCTAGGAGAAATGGACATAATGAATAAAGGAAAAATTAGTTGTTGGGGTTGAAATATGAAGAGTACTAGTAATATATTTGCTAATTTAAACTTTAATAAAAAGGACCAAAATAAAAATATTCTAGACTACGCTGCTGAACTTGGTAAGTTTCATAATTGGTTAGGTCTTAAGAAGACCGGAAAAAGCCTTTTGCCTACTATAAAGGAACATAGTTCCTTTATAAAAGGATCATATTCTAAGATTAATGAGTATTACTATAAAACCGAAGATCTGATTCCTGCCGCGGAGTGGTATTTAGATAATTATTACCTCATAAACGGGTTAATCAATGAACTAGTTAATGATCTATCA
Source organism: uncultured Peptococcaceae bacterium (assembly GCA_937892995.1). Classification (GTDB taxonomy): domain Bacteria; phylum Bacillota; class Desulfitobacteriia; order Desulfitobacteriales; family Syntrophobotulaceae; genus CALBJS01. The sequence goes on from CALBJS010000120.1 coordinate 1,271, forward strand.
AAGCAATATGAATCGAAGCTTTTGCATCTAGCCGGGGGAGACTTTGTAGAATTTCCAAGGATATATTCGATAGTATCAGAATATATGAGAAATAGTGAAAATAATTTTGATTTCCAACAGCTTAAGACTTTTATAGCCGAATATCAAACTGAGGCTCCCCTCTCCTCAGCCGAGATTTGGGCTATCCCGATTATGCTTAAAATAATAATGTTAGAAAGGATCTTTTATCAGGTTGAGCGGGTAATCTATATCCAAAAAGAAAGAGAATTTGCGGAGAATTGGCTAAACTCAGTACTTGGGCAAGGTTATAAAGATATTAATTTATCCGATGAAAAGTTAGATATTAGTAAATCCTTTTCTACGGTTTCTATAGAAAGAATTGCAAAAAGGCTTAAAGAACATGGTTCGGATGCTAAAGTACTTCTTAATTGGCTCGATAACCTAGCAAGCAAGCAAAATATGACTGTGGAAAAAGTAATCAGTTCCGAACACTATTACCTTACCTCCCATGGTGTTCTTATGGGTAATATCATTACCGCTCTTAAAATGATTAATTCCGAAAACTGGTCAAAGTTTTTTGAGGATGTTAGTTTAGTTCAACAGGTCTTAGAAGGTGACCCTGCAGGTGTTTTTACAAAGATGGATTTTGAGTCTCGTGATAAGTATAGACATGAGATTGAAGGTCTTGCTAGCAAATATAAAGTCTCAGAGATAATGGTGGCTAAAACTATAAATAAAATGGCTATTAGATCTCAAGAGACACCGTTAAATCATGTAGGATATTATTTGTATGGAAAAGGTAGAGAAAAACTGGAAAAAGAGCTCACAGCTAACTGGGGAAAAGTACGCCAATCATTTTGTGGCTTCTTTTGTCTGTTTAGGCATAACCCGACATTATCTTACCTAGGGATAATTGCACTGGTTACTATTTTACCGTACTTGCTTTTTGTCGGAATTACTTATAGGGCAATAAATTATGCTTCATTGGGGATATATTTATTAGCTCTTCTTTCGTCTTTATTGTTAATCAATGGAATGGCAGTATGTACTCTTAATAGAATATTTTGTAATGTTCTACCAGCAAGTTTCCTTCCTAAACTTGATTTCAGCATGGGAATTCCTGTTGAGAATAAAACAGTTGTTATAATTCCGGCCATTTTTACCAGTGCTGAGAAAGTTCGGGAAGAGTTACGACAATTAGAGCTCCACTATTTAAGCAATCAAGAGAAAAGTCTATATTTTGCTATACTAGGAGATTTTTGTGATGCTCAAGTAGAATCTATACCAGGAGACGAACAGATTATTAAAACTGGAATCAAAGGGATTCAAAAACTCAATGCCAAATATGGAGAAGAAAAATTTTTCTACTTTCACAGGGCTAGAAAGTGGAATCCCAAAGAAAAAACTTGGATGGGGTGGGAGAGGAAAAGGGGCAAGTTGATTGAGTTTAACACTTTACTTTTGAATGATGGGGAGACCAGTTATTTCATTAAAAGTGGTAAATGGGACTCGCTTAAGGATGTACGCTATATTATTACCCTTGATGCTGATACCATTCTACCTAGAGATTCTGCACGTAAACTTATTGGGACAATAGCACATCCATTGCAAGCAGCAAAGTTAGACTTTGACAAGAATGAAGTAATATCTGGCTATGGAATAATTCAACCCAGAATAGGACTGACCGCAGTTAGTGCTTTCTCGACTCCTTTTTCAACTATATTCACTGGGACAGCAGGGCTTGACCCCTATACTTGTGCTATTTCTGATATTTATCAGGATTTATTTGGAGAAGGTATTTTCACTGGAAAAGGTATTTATGATCTTAAAGTATTTCATTCCTTAACTAAGAGTACTTTCCCAGAAAACACAATACTTAGCCATGATCTAATAGAAGGTATCCATGTTCGCACAGGATTAGCTACCGATATAGAACTTTTTGATGGTTATCCTACAAAATATCTTTCTTTAACTAAACGTACACATCGTTGGATTAGAGGAGACTGGCAAATAGCAGGTTATATTTTCAACAGTGATTTATCAGCTATTTCTCGCTGGAAAATTATTGATAACCTAAGAAGGAGTTTGGAAGCACCGTTTCAGTTTTTGATTATGTTCCTGGCTTTTACCTATTTGCATAGTATTTTTAGTATTCTTTTTGGACTAATTATACTTAATCTGATTTTGCCACTATTTTTGAATATAATCGATAGAATAATTGACAGAAGTATAACGGTTAGAACTTTAAAATATGAGCTTAGGTTAGGATTATCGCAAATAATATTCTCTTTGGGTGTTCTACCTTATCAGGCTTACATACAAACTGATGCCATTATTAGAAGTATCGTTAGACAAATCATTACTAAACGCCTCTTATTAGAGTGGGAACCAGCCGCGGATTCAGAAAAACAAATCGAATTAAGCCCGGAAAATTTCTATTCGCTTATGTATCCTGGTATTGTCTTAGCTCTATTATTTCTTATTGGGTATTTTTATGTAAATATTATAACGGGCTTGCTACTCTTCGCTTTGGCACTCACTTGGATTAGTTCACCATTTTTAGCATATAAATCTAGTCTGCCATATGCTGAGGAGTATAGGCAGATCCCGTTACAGGATAAATCAGAACTTAGAAAATGGTCTAGACAGGCATGGGCTTTTTTCGATTTGTTTGTGGATACAGAGAATAATCACCTTCCTCCGGACAATGTTCAGCTTGAGCCTTATAAAGGGGTGGCACATCGCACATCTCCAACAAATATAGGGTTGGCTTTGCTATCTAATTTAGCTGCTGAGGACCTTGGTTATATTTCTAAGATTAAAATGCTAAAAAGAATTCGAGATACACTTGAAACAATAGGAAGAATACCAAAATGGAATGGCCATATTTATAATTGGTATGATACTCGAAACCTTGAACCACTTCACCCTATTTATATTTCTACAGTAGATAGTGGCAATTTTGCTACGTATATGATCGCTCTTAAGAATGGGCTTAAGGAAATGTCCCAGAGACCTTTTATAGAAAAAAGCATCTTAGAAGGTATAGAAGATACTTACCGTCTTATGGAAAAAAGAGATTTAGGTAATATTCCGGCGATGGGGGATTTTGGTAGAGAATTTCAAGATATAAAAAATGGTTATGAGCAATTCGATTTAAAAGCATTTTATCAGTTTATATCTAATTCACTAAATCGATTGAGTTCATTAGAAAAAAATATAGATGAAATCAAAGATAAGAACATTGTAGCAAGTAATCCTGAATTCTGGATAACATCCCTCTCTCATATGTTCAAAGATTATAAAAAGGCAATTGAGTGGTATTATCCTTATCTGTTATTAGAAGACTCACCAGAATCCTTAGAAAAATTGTCTAAGTTAGATGCTCGATCATTGATAAGAGAATATCTCATTCTACTTAAGGAAAATAAGGAATGCCTTCCTAAGAATTTGATAATCCTTCTGAAAAAAGGATTGAAGAACTCTGTTATCACTCTTCTATGGTCAAGTATACTTCAAAGAAAACTAAGAAAAATAATTTATGAAATGGATTTTAAATTCCTATTTGATGAGCAAAAAGGGCTATTTTCCATTGGTTATAACATTAGTGAGCAAAGGTTGGACAATTCTTATTACGATTTATTAGCTTCTGAAGCACGCCAAACGAGCCTTTTTGCCATAGCTAAAGGCGATGTACCCGAAACACATTGGTTTAAACTGGCAAGGCCACTTACCAGGATAGAAGGAAATAGATGTCTTGTATCCTGGAGTGGGACGATGTTTGAGTTCCTTATGCCTTTGATTCTTTTCAAGAACTTTCGGGGCACGCTTATGGATGAAACTTATAGATCAGTTGTTAGGATTCAACACTCTTACACTAGAAAAGAGCAAGCTCCTTGGGGCATATCTGAATCAGGCTTCTTTTCCTTTGATCTCCAATCGAATTATCAATACAAGGCTTTTGGAGTTCCAGATTTAGGCCTAAAAAGGGGCTTGTCTAAAGATATGGTTATTTCCCCTTACTCTACATTTATGGCCTTAGCCGTTGATTGGCAAAGGAGTATCGAGAACCTTAAATTGATGAAAGAGAAGGGGTTTAATGGAATCTATGGTCTTTACGAGGCCATAGACTTTACCAAAGCCCGCGTACCTTATAATGAAGAATCTAGCGTGGTTAAAAGTTACATGTCTCATCATCTTGGAATGAGTTTTATATCCCTAAATAATGCGTTAATTAATAATATAATGCAGGAAAGGTTTCATAGAGAGCCAAGGATCAAATCGATCGAACTACTTCTTCAGGAAAGAGTTCCGCTCAAAGAATATTCTTTTAACCCCAGTATTGAAGAAATTCCTGAACAAAAAGTTTTTGCAATTTCACGCCAGCAAGGTGAAAGGCCTGCCGTCTATTTTTCCCCGGACACGAATCTACCTCGAACCAGTTTTATCTCTAACCGAGAGTATTCAGTCATGCTTACTTTAGGAGGGACAGGCTACAGCCAATACAATGATATTCATGTTACCCGTTGGCGTGAAGATCCTACCATAGATATGTATGGCTCATTTATTTATGTGCAGAACCTGAATTCGGGAAATATGTGGTCTACAACCTCAAAACCGCTTAATTACCCAGGTGAAGAATATAAGGTCACTTGTTTTCCCAATTCAATTAGGTATTCTAGAAAAGATGGAAATATAATAAGCCAAACTGAAGGTTTTGTTACCCCTGAAGATCCGGTAGAAATAAGAAAGGTGTCGCTTACGAATCTTAGTAAATATTCAAGAGATATACAGCTTACAAGTTATTTAGAAGTTGTCTTGGAGCAGTTAAAAGCTGACATTGCCCATCCCACTTTCAGTAAATTATTTATCCAGACTAGATTTCAAAAGGATACTCTAGTGGCCTTTAGAAGACCAAGACACCATGATCAGGAAAAACTCTTTTTGATGCACACTCTTTTTGTTGATGGAGAAATGCTTGGAGAAGCAGAATATGAAACTGATAGAACTAAATTTATCGGTCGAGGAAGAACTTTAGTTAACCCTAAAGCACTGGATTTAAATCAACCCTTATCTAATTCGGTAGGAGCAGTGCTCGATCCAATTATGAGTCTTCGCAGTAGAGTGAGAATTAATGCGGGTCAAACAGTCGTAGTCTATTATTTAACCGGTGTAGGAAAAAAGAAAGAGTCAGTCCTTCGTCTTGCCGAAAAATATAGAAGTCGCTATGCAGTCAATCAGGCCAAAGATTTATCATGGTCTCAAAATTTAATGGAATTGACTAATCTTAATCTATCCTTTAATGAAGCTAACAAAATCTCCAGTCTAGCTAGTCAGGTGATTTTTCCTGGACCCATACGACGTAATATCAATATTAAAAATAATCAGATGGGACAATCTTCGCTTTGGCCCTTGGGGATATCGGGAGATTTGCCAATAATCTTATTAAAAATCCAAGATAATAATCAAGTTAAATTAGTTGATCAAATGTTAAAAATCCATGAGTATTGGAAAATCAAAGGATTGTTTGTCGATCTTGTCATTCTGAACGAAGATAATACAGGTTATTTCCAATCAATTCATGAAATGATCCATGAAAAAATTAGCATAAGTCATGTCAGAAAACTTGTAAATAAACCCGGAGGGGTCTTTCTCTTAAAAAGAGATCAGCTTCTCAATGAAGTAGTCCTATTGCTTCATACAGTATCCCGAATTATTTTCTCGGGAGAAAAAGGTTCGCTTAATAATCAGATTCTTAGATATGTGCGTTTGGCGGAACAAGACTTGACACCTAATAAGCTAAAAAGCCATACAGAGAAAAATGTTCAGCAAAACATTGAAATTATTAATAGTAGCAAGGGAAACGAGATTAAAGACAAATTAGTTCTTTACAATGGATATGGCGGATTTACCCAAGATGGCAAAGAGTATGTTATTGTTAACGATAATGATAATACAACTCCTTTACCCTGGGTTAACGTAATCTCCAATCCCAAATTTGGGACTCTTGTGACGGAGGCAGGCTCAAGTTATTCTTGGTCTCAAAACAGTAGGGAGTATAAACTCTCTCCTTGGTCCAACGATCCCTTGTTAGATATTAGTGGGGAGGCCGTATATTTAAGAGATGAAAAGACAGGTATTTATTGGTCGCCAACACCTCAGCCTGCGAAGGATGACTCACCCTATGTTACTAGACATGGACAAGGTTATTCCGTGTTTGAACATAGTAGTAAAGGGATAAAACAGCAGACGACAATCTATGTTCCCTTAGATAAAAGTATCAAGATCATTAAGTTAAAACTCACTAATATTACTAATTCAACAAGACAGCTTTCCGCATATTATTATCTGGAATGGGTCTTAGGTGTTAACCGAGAACAAAATGCACCCTACTTAGTTACTGAATCACAAGAAAACATAATCTTTTGTCGTAATGTGTATCAGGAAGAGTTTTTCGGCAGAGTTGCTTTCATTTGCACTTTTGGAGAGAGTTATAAATCCTTCACATGTGATCGTCAAGACTTTATCGGTGTTAACCGAACCCTGAAAAATCCTTTAAGTCTAGATAAAGAAAAATTATCAGGAAAAACAGGAAATGGAATTGATCCCTGTGCAGTTGTACAGGTAGAAGTAGGGTTAGGACCTATTGAAGAAAAAACAATATATTTCCTTATTGGGGATGAAGAAAATAAAGATTCCGCATTATCTTTAGCTAAAGCTTTTAGCAGTGAAAGAAAGCTAACAGAATCGTATCAAGAAGTCCTAGATTATTGGGATAACCTATTATCTACTATTCAGATTAGTACTCCAGAAAAATCATTCGATATCCTATTTAACCGTTGGTTGGTCTATCAAACTTTAGGTTGCAGAATCTGGGCACGTTCTGCTTTCTATCAGTCGGGAGGTGCCATCGGCTACAGAGATCAATTACAAGATGTAATGTCTTTATCGGTTCTTCGACCAGAGATTACGAGAAAGCAAATAATCCTGCACAGTTCAAGACAGTTTCCTGAAGGTGATGTTCAACATTGGTGGCATCCTGAGAAAGGAAAAGGTATCAGAACAAAGTTTTCTGATGATTTACTCTGGTTACCATATGTAACAGCGGATTATATTGAACATACCGGTGATGTCAGCGTACTAGATGAAAGAACGCCATTTCTTGATCAGGGACTTCTTGGTGAAGGTGAAGACGAACGATATGCTATTCCCGTGGTAACTAATAATTGGGCTACGGTGTACGAACACTGTGTCCGGGCTATAGATCGTAGCCTCAAGTTCGGACAGCATGGTCTACCCTTGATTGGAACGGGCGATTGGAATGATGGATTTAGTGCTATCGGCAGAGAAGGAAAGGGCGAAAGTGTTTGGCTGGGATGGTTTGTAATAACTACTCTTAAAGCTTTTCTACCTTTATGTGAAAGACGAGGGGATCTGCAAAGATTAGCAAGATATCAGGAAATTATTATCAATTTAACAGAAAATATAGAGAAAAATGCTTGGGATGGATCATGGTATCGTAGGGCTTACTATGATGATGGTTCCCCATTAGGCTCAATAGCCAATACAGAATGCCAGATAGATTCGATTGCTCAATCCTGGGCAGTAATCTCCCAAAGTGCAAAGAAAAGCAGAGTAGTTGACGCCATGCTTGCCATGGAAAGGTATCTATGGGATAAAAATGAGGCCATACTTAAGCTATTTACGCCACCTTTTGACAAAACTGAGAAAAACCCAGGTTATATTAGAGGATATATCCCTGGGGTTCGAGAAAATGGCGGACAGTACACACATGCAGCTATTTGGGCAGTATTAGCGTTAACTAAGCTTGGGGAAAAGGAGAAAGCACTGGAGCTCTTCAATATGCTTAATCCCATATACCATTCTAGGACGAATACAGAAGTTGCCAAGTACAAAGTTGAACCCTATGTAATGGCTGCAGATGTTTATACCGTTTACCCTAACGTAGGGCGGGGAGGGTGGAGTTGGTACACAGGTGCTGCTGGCTGGATGTATCAAGCGGCCCTAGAAGGGATTCTGGGATTTAATATTAAAAGCGATAAGTTGACATTGTCTCCTTGTATTCCACATAGTTGGCAAGAGTTTACCATTAACTATCGTTTTAAAACCTCAGAGTATAATATTAAAATCAAATTCGTAAATACTGAAGACAAAAGTATTAGTGTGGATGGGGCTAAGCAAGAGAGTTTCCCTATTGACTTAAAAGATGATGGTAAAAATCATGTAGTTGAGATCTTGATGGAATATGATTCAAAATTATAATAATGTACGGGACAATATGCAGTTGATAACAGCTCTTTTTTAGCATAAGATTCTCAATTAGGTAAAAAAGTTTTAGATAGTTCTATAGATTAACCAAGAAAGAAGGAATAGGTATGGATGTGGAATTACGTTGTGAAGCCGAAAAATGCATTTTCAATTTAGAAGAAATATGTACGGCTCCCGAAATCCAAGTAAAAGGTGAAGATACAATGGGGGGGAGATTTACCTATTGTTCTACTTTTTCGGTGGATAGCAACGGAAAAGCCTCCTTAAAGCATTTGAACAATGATAATAATTATAATTTTTTTATTACTAGCCCCGAAGTTAAATGTACTGCTATAAACTGTGAGTACAACCAAAGAAATATATGTTATGCCCCCCATGTTAAAATGGTTAGCTCAGTTGCGACAGCCCCTATTCAAACCGAATGTCGGACATTTATCCCGAGAGAAGGATTATATTCAACTGACATAATGTATGACGATCAAACCTATAATCTAAACTAAAAAGGAGAGTTCAGAGCATTGCTCTGAACTCTCCTTAAGTAGTACGCTCAGGATAGTTGTTATCTAATATTGTTCTTGACAACCTATACATTTTGATTATAAGAAGTTCTTTATTGCTTAAATTGATCGATATTTAGGAATGGCACTACACCTGTTCCTGTCACAGAAGGTAGTTTACCATCCCATTTTTTAATTGCTTCTATTTGGGCCTCTATTTTACGAAGTTCTACAAGCTCCGGAGTGATTTGATCTTTCTGCAGCTTTAAGGATTCTGCCTCTGCTCGGGCCTGTTCTATTTTTTGTTTTGCCTCGACCTCTATTCTTTGAAGGTCAAGATTGGCTTTTAGGGCCTGTTGTTCCGCAATTTGTTTTTGCTCAATAGCTTGATTAAATTCTGGGCTGAATTTGAATTCGGTTATGTTAATTCCATCGAGAATCATATAATAAGCGGATAGTTTTTTGCTAAGAGTCTCTTTTACTTTCTGACTTACCTCAGATCTTTTCGAAATAAGCTCTTCGGCGGTGTATTGAGCAGTAACTGCTTTTAAGGATTCTCCTATAGCTGGGTCGACAACACGTTCTTTAAAGGAAAGTCCCACTTCTTGAAATAATTTATTAACATCATTGGGATCAAGTCGATAATTAACGGCTATTACTGTGTTGACTACTTGCAAATCCTTGGATGAAGTAATTTCTTCAGATTGGGCTTTTTGGACACGGACTTCTATAGGTATTATTTCCTGGATGAAAGGGACTTTTAGATGGAATCCTTCATTTAGAACCGCTGGTTTGATTTCACCAAGTTGGACAACAACCCCCCTATGTCCAGGTTCTACAATAACATAGGGCTTAAAAACTATGAGTGCCACTATTAGTCCAATAAAAAGAAATATAGGTATTATTTTAAGTAAGGTTTTTCTAGATTTTCGTTGAACAATATCGCTATCCATAGGATCTCCTCTTTCTAAATTTGCTATGATTATTTTATCATATCATAGAATTGAAAGCCAGATTTAGCAAATTACTATTCTTAACCAAAAGCATGTTAAAAATTTTTCGAAAGAAATTTTAATAATTTAATTAAAATTTAGTAACATGGTTGGGACTATCGTTAATAATACTAATCTGATATCATGAAGAAAATTATATGCTCGAATTTTTAGGATTGAATACATAATACTTAATGTGGATCCATTTACTATCGCCAACATTTTGTATTAAATAGTATAGTATCCTAATACGACTAACTGAAGGGTAGTGTACAAATAAATGCCTGTGCAGAAAAAAATACCTCCTGTATTAGAAATACTTAGGGATAATATTCTTAAGCACGGAAATCCTTTGGCTTTGAAACAAAGTGAAAATTCAACTTGGACTAAGGACTTAAATCTTCCGGATAAAGGGGATATACTCTTTTATACAGGTGGTGAGTATCAACTCTTACCTTATATAGATTCATTAGTTAAAACTCTAACTTATGTTGATTCCACAAGTAGCATTTTTTCTTGGCTAATGGTAGCTAGAAAAATTGTGAATAAGTCAGGAATCAATGCCGAAAAAATATATGCTTCTAT
>CALBJS010000121.1 GCA_937892995.1 uncultured Peptococcaceae bacterium
AAAATATTTAAAGACCGGGAAAAAAGGTGGTACCGCGAGTAACTCGTCCTTTCCAGGGCGAGTTTTTTTGATGGTCACGGATGACTTAATGCCGCGGTGTTATGGAGGACAAGGAGCGGCAAGGTCACGGATGACCTAATGCCGCGGTGTCATGGAGTTTTTTTAGATTAGATTCATTATTGTAAATATTGGCTATATTATGGATAGGAGGAATTTTTATTATGGATTATCGGGACAGTTTGAATTTACCTAAGACTGATTTTCCTATGAGGGGCAATCTCCCGCAGAGGGAACCTCAAATACTAGCTAAATGGGAAGAAAATAAAATTTATGAAAAGGTTCAAAAAGCTAGGGACGGCAGAAAATTTTTTGTCCTTCACGATGGGCCTCCGTACGCTAATGGAGATATTCATCTGGGACATGCTCTAAACAAGGTGCTCAAAGATATAATCGTGAGATATAAAACCATGAGTGGGTATAATTCACCCTATGTTCCCGGTTGGGACACCCATGGACTCCCCATCGAACAGCAAGTGATAAAAAAACTCGGTCTCAATCGCCATGCTGTATCAGTACTGGAATTCAGATCGCGATGTAAAAATTACGCTAAAGAATATGTAGAAATTCAGAAAGAACAGTTCAAAAGGCTAGGGGTTAGAGGAGATTGGGAAAACCCTTATCTCACTTTAGAGAAAGAATACGAAGCTGCTCAGATTGGCGTTTTTGGAGAAATGGCTAAAAAGGGTTATATCTATAAAGGTCTTAAACCGGTCTACTGGTGTCCGACTTGTGAGACGGCCCTAGCTGAGGCGGAGATTGAATATGCAGATAAGAAGTCAGCGGCCATCTTTGTGAAGTTTCCAGTTAAAGATGCTAAGGGACTCTTCAGTACGAAGGATAGTTATGTGGTTATCTGGACTACTACTCCTTGGACTATTCCAGCCAATTTGGCTATTAGTGTCCATCCCGAATTCAGGTATGCTTTAGTGAAAGATGGAAGTGAGAGTTTGATCATAGCTAAAGAAATGATTGAATCGCTAAAGGATTTATGGGGAAAAGAACTGCCAATAGAAAAAACCTTTACAGGAAAGGAATTAGAAGGTGTCCTTTGTAAACATCCGCTTTTCCAAAGGGATTCCATCGTGATTTGCGGGGAACATGTTACTTTAGAACAGGGAACAGGCTGTGTTCACACTGCTCCCGGACATGGTGAAGATGACTTTCTGGTAGGTAAGCAATACGGGTTGCCTGTTCTTTGTCCTGTTGATCATCAAGGAAGATTTACAGCAGAGGTACCCCCCTATGTCGGTCTGAAAGTGGAAAAAGCCAATGAAAATATTCTTAACGATCTAGAATTGGCTGGATTCCTTGTGCATTCTGCTAAAATTAAGCATAGTTATCCTCACTGCTGGCGTTGCAAGCAACCAATCATCTATCGAGCTACTGAGCAGTGGTTTGCCTCTATCGATGGGTTTCGGCAAGAAGCCTTAGGAGAAATAGATAAAGTCAAATGGATTCCTGCCTGGGGTAAAGATCGAATCTATAATATGATTGCGGAAAGAGGAGATTGGTGTATCTCGAGGCAACGGACCTGGGGAGTGCCGATTCCGATCTTCTACTGTGAGCATTGTGGCCAGGAAATCGTTAATGACGCCACTATCAAAAAAGTGCAAGAGGTATTTAGTGCCGAGGGTTCTGATGCCTGGTTTGCTCGACCGGCAGAAGAATTGCTTCCTGAAGGGTTTACCTGTGATTGTGGGTCTAATAAGTTTAAAAAAGAAACAGATACTATGGATGTCTGGTTTGATTCCGGGACTAGCCATGTAGGAGTTCTTAGACAAAGATCTGAATTAAGATGGCCTGCAGATATGTACCTGGAAGGATCAGACCAGCACAGAGGGTGGTTTAATTCTTCTCTCTCGACATCTGTAGCCGCTTTTGGTCAAGCACCCTATAAGGCGGTATTGACCCATGGCTTTCTGGTAGATGAAAGAGGGAGGAAGATGTCTAAATCCCTCGGAAACGGCGTTGATCCTTTGAAAGTGGTTAAAGACATGGGAGCGGATATTCTTAGGCTTTGGGTCTCTTCAGCAGATTATAAAAATGATGTAGCCGCTTCTCCCAGAATCATGACTCAAATGGTAGAAGCCTATCGTAAGATTAGAAATACCTTGCGTTTCATGTTAGGTAACCTTTATGATTATGATCCAAAAAAGGATAATGTTTCCTACGCAGACTTGAAAGAGATCGATCGCTGGATCTTGCTCAAATTAGGCAGGGTAATCGAGAAGGTAATTAAAGCCTATGACGAATATGAATTTCATGTCGTCTACCATACAGTGCATAACTTCTGTACCGTAGAACTAAGCTCAATTTATCTTGATATTGTAAAGGACAGATTGTATGTAGATGCTAAGGATTCTGTGGGTAGGCGTAGTGCCCAGACAGTAATGTCTGAAATTCTTAATGCCTTAGTTCGTCTTCTGGCTCCAATTTTGGTATTTACTACTGATGAAATCTGGTCTTATATTCCAGGAAATAAGGAAGGCTCGGATATTCAAATTGAGGAGATGCCTAGAGTTAAAGAGGAATGGCCGGATAACTCTTTGGAAGATAAATGGGCTAGAATAATTGATCTACGTTACGATATTACTAAAGTTTTAGAACTTGCTCGTCAAGAAAAGCTCATCAATCATTCTTTGACTGCTAAAGTAGATCTTTATGTGGATGACCCAGCTCTTTCTTCCTTCTTGAAAAAAATAGATAATCTGGCAGAGATTGTGATTGTTTCAAATCTCGTTATTCATCAACCTGGAGAAAAAGTTCCTCAAAGTGCTCAAAAGGGAGAGAATTTTGAAGATATTCAAATAGCTGTGAGCTCCGCCCTAGGTAGTAAATGCGAGAGGTGCTGGATGTATAGTGAACATGTAGGGGAAAATCCTGAGCATCCCGAGCTTTGTCCCCGTTGTTTAGATGTTATTAAAGGTTAAAAATTATTTTAATATTATCATTCTAACTATTAAGGATAAAAGGACTATCTCTTAGGTTTAGAGGTGTTTTAAGAGATGGTCCTTTTTGCTTTTCTAATATATAATAGACAGATGAAGCTTAGAGTAGTAAAATATGATAAAATTATATTTATAATATTTTGAAATTTCCGGATTTTACACAATTCGCTTAATTATATTGTTGGGTTAGATTATTATTTGATAAGGAGGTTGTTATCTTAGATTAAAAATTTTGTATTTATAGATTTAGAAAGGGGGAGGAACAATGGTTCTTAGTACTGAAATTGCTAATAAAATTTCTCGAGTTATTTTTGACAGCTGTGGTTATCATTCTATTGTAGGTGATAATACAGGGAAGATTATTGCTGATTCTGCAGGGAAAAGAATAGGGAAAGTACATAAGGGGCATCAGCAGATTTTAAGTTCTAATTTGGATGAAATAATCGTTACTAAAGAAGATGAGGTAGCCTCTGGCGGTACAGACAAGGAAGGGTATAATATCGCGATTAAAGATCAGGGAGAAAAAATCGGCTGTTTTGGAATAGCCGGGCCTGTGGAAATAGTCCAACCGATTGCCAAAATTGCGGCAAACATGGTTTTGACAGTGCTTCGAGATGAAGAACTTAAGAAAATTTTACGTGCTCAGGTCGAAAAGCTCAATCAATCTATTGAAGTTGTAGCCAGTGCCACTCAGGAGGTAGCTGCTTCCTCTGAAGAGGTAGCGGCCATTAGTCAAACGGTTGCCGATGCTGTTGTGGAAGGGCAGCAACAGGTGAAACAAACAACTAACATTATTGAGTTTATTCGGAGAGTAGCTGTCCAGACTAATCTCTTGGGATTAAACGCAGCCATTGAAGCGGCTAGAGCAGGTGAACATGGACGGGGATTTTCGGTCGTTGCTGACGAAGTCCGAAAACTAGCGGTAGACAGTAATCGATCTACGGACGAGATAGACCAAATACTTACCCAATTTGAGGAAGTCATTGGTAAGATAAGTGAAGGGGTTAACCAGAATAATGCCATTATTCATGAACAGGCTAAGGCTACCCAGGATATTACAGGGATAGTACAGACCGTTCAACAGGTAGGATTAGAACTTAATTCCTTAGCAGGGCAATTATAGAGGACTCCTCACAGAGTCCTCTATAATTATTAGATCCCGTAACACTCGGTGCTACGGGATATTTATTAAAGATAAAGATGGGTGCTATCTTTTCTATAGTTTGATTTGACGCTTGGTTTATTTAACTAATTGGTATAATATACACACTAGGAGGTGTAGCAATTTTGCTAGTTGAAGTAATACCTAGTGCCGGTTCCCCTTGGATACCCCCGCTAGCTGATAAGATTGCGGTAGTGATAGATGTTTTCAGGGCTACAAGTACCATGGTTACGGCTTTGGCTAATGGGTGTCAAGCTATTATTCCTGTGCTAACTACAGAAGAAGCTATACAGAGAAGGGTTGATGAACCGGGTTTGTTGCTTGGAGGGGAAAGGAAGGCCTTACGGATCGAAGGTTTCGATTTGGGGAATTCTCCTTTTGATTATACGCCTGAAAAAGTAGGTGGCAAGAAAGTGATTATGACCACAACTAACGGAACTAGGGCTATCCGGGCAGTTGCCGAATCACGTCAAGTTTGGATTGCCTCATTTCTTAATGTTGAAAGTATTGTTCATGCTATTTTTAGATACCTGGAAAAAAATCAAGATATAAAAGGGATAGTCGTAATTTGTGCGGGCAGTGAGGATCGTTTCGATATTCCTGATACCTTATGTGCGGGAATGTTACTTGACAAACTCGGCAAGAGAATAATTACTAATGACCTTGGCCGGGCGGCCCATATGTTGTACAATATTGCTAAAGATAATCTCTTAGAGATGCTTAAGCAGACTGAGCATGGTCGACTTTTACTTTCTCTTGGGTTTGAAAAGGATGTTGTTTATTGTTCATCTGCTAACATTTTGCCTATTGTTCCTATTTTAGAAAATAGCGAAATAATTTGGAAAACTGGTTAATAGTTAGGGGGGTTAAGTTTGGAAGTTATTGTCGACTCTAGTACGTAAAATTATCAGCAAATAATACCATGGATCGGGTTAGAGATATTATGCGGTGTTAACTATTGAGGAAGAGAGCAGATGGGGAAGTCATATTAGTTAAGGAGTGAACAGGATGCATACTTTTCAAGTAACTGTGGGAGTTTCCAATAGACATCTTCATCTGTCTGAAGATCATATCAGAGAGCTTTTTGGTGAGGGATATTGTCTTACTAATAAGAAAGATTTAAGCCAACCGGGACAATTTGCTTGTGAAGAAACAGTAACTCTTGTTGGCCCTAAAGGAAGTATTGAAAGGGTAAGAATCTTGGGTCCGGCCCGTCAAGAATCTCAGGTTGAATTGTCTTTTACTGATGCTATTAAATTGGGACTTAATGTTCCCGTCAGGGACTCGGGAAATTTGGAAAATACTCCGGGAATAGAAATCAGGAACGGGGATAAAAATATCCGCCTTGATCGAGGGGCGATAGCAGCTATGCGGCATATTCATGCTACGGAAGAAGAGGCTCTTAAATTTGGTCTGGAAGATAAAGATATTGTTAAGGTTGTTGTTAATGGATCACGAGGAGGAGAATTCCATAACGTCCTAGTCAGAGTTAAGCCTACCTACGCTCTGGATTTCCATATCGATACTGATGAGGCTAACGCTTTGGGTATCAAAAATGGTGACCTGGTCACTGTTGTTGTTGAAGATCGCTAGGATATTGAGTTGATGTATACTGTGCCGGATAATGCCCTTTCTTGGAACCCCAGTAACTAAGTCTGGGGATTCTTGGGTGATTAAACTGCCTTTATCCCACAATAAAAACTGTGGGATAAAGGTTATGTTTCTGAAAAATAAGATAGAAAAACTTAGGAGGTCTGGCATTGCATATTTGGCTAACCTTGGTTTTAGTATTTGCGTTGGATAGATTAAGTAAAATAATCGTCCAACACAACCTGAATCTGGCAGAAAGCCTGGAGGTTATTCCTGGCTTTTTTCACTTGACCTATATCCTAAATCCCGGGGCAGCTTTTGGTATATTGGCAGGAAAAACGTGGTTTTTTGTTCTCACTGCTTTATTTGTACTTGGAGCAATTATTTATTTTCAAGATAAGATACCTAAAAAAAGCAGAATAATGCATATCTGCATGGGAATGATAGCAGGGGGTGCCTTGGGAAATCTTTATGACCGTCTTTTCATTGGCAAAGTAGTTGATTTTTTGGATTTTAAAATTTGGTCCTATATTTTTAATATCGCTGATAGCATGATTGTTATTGGGGGATTCTTACTTGTTATTCTTATTTATAAATATGAGAAATCTGCGGAACAATAGTATTAAGGTAGGTTGATAGATACATAAATGACTGGGAAATTTTTAACAGAAAAAAATAATCATGAAGAATGGCTGACTATCGAAGTGCCTTTCGGGTTACGATTGGATGTGGCCTTAGTAGAAAAAACAGCGAAGAGCAGGAGCTTTATTCAAAACCTGATTCATGAGGGGCGAATATTAGTTAATGGTCAATTTAGAAAAGCTAATTATAAAGTTCAGGAAGATGATGTAGTTGAAATTAACTATCCTGAATCTCCAGAAACTGAAGTCCTGCCTGAAGATATCGAACTAGAGATAGTATATGAAGATAGCGATTTATTAGTAGTTAATAAACCCCAAGGATTGGTTGTTCATCCTGCCCCCGGAGCCTGGAGCGGAACTCTGGTTAACGCCCTTCTCTTCCATACGAAGAAATTATCGAGGATTAACGGTGTTCTTAGACCTGGAATTGTCCATAGGATAGACAAGGATACTTCCGGCTTACTTGTAGTTGCAAAAAATGATGAAGCTCATAAGATACTTGCTTGTCAGCTCAAAGAGCATAGTACCAAGAGAAGTTATAGAGCTGTAATTCACGGAGTTTTATCTGAACCATCAGGTACTATTAATGCTCCAATTGGGAGAGATCCTAAGGATAGGAAGAAAATGGCGGTGGTCTTTAAGAATTGTAAGGAGGCGGTAACCCATTATTATGTTTTGGAAAGATTCCTTAAATTTACGGAGATAAGGGCTGTTTTAGAAACCGGAAGAACACACCAAATACGCGTTCACTTTGCTTATCTAAAACATCCTGTCTTGGGCGATCCTTTTTATGGGCCGAAAAAAAATCCCTTCGGGCTTGGGGGACAAGTTTTACATGCCGAGACTTTAGGTTTTATTCATCCTCGCACAGGGGAAAAAATGCAGTTTACAGTCGAACCTCCAAAATCCTTTACAAATGTTATTGCTTATTTAAAACAATTAAAAAATTCGGAGGATGTTTGAATGTCTATTAGCAATGAAATTATTTTTATTTCTGAATTTTTATTAATATTTTCAGTGCTTCTTTTATCCTATAAGCTTTTTGGGAAAACGGGCATTTATGTCTGGATTGTATTATCAACGGTACTTGCTAATATTCAGGTTACTATTACGATAGGAGTATTCGGAATGGTAGCCACTCTTGGCAATATTATTTATGGGTCAAGTTTTCTGGCCACAGATATCCTTTCAGAAAAACATGGTATTAGAGAAGCCCGTAAAGGAGTTTTTATTGGTTTTTTTGCGAATTTAGCTACGATGGCCATAATGCAACTTATTATCCGCTATACTCCGCATGGTTCTGATTTTATGATGGGGCATGTTCAACAGATTTTCATGTTATTCCCTAGGGTAGTTGCAGGAAGTCTTGCGGCATTTTTATGCTCTCAGTTGCATGATACTTGGGCCTTTGATTTCTGGAAAAGACGGTTTCCACGTCATCTATGGCTGAGGAATAATGCTAGTACAATTGTGAGTCAGGCACTTGATACTTCAATATTCGTCTTCATAGCTTTCTGGGGGGTATTTGATACTGATATTGTCTTAGGGATTGCTTTCTCCACTTATATCCTCAAGTTAATCGTAGCGGTTTGTGATACCCCATTTATGTATTTAGCAGCTAGAATGAATAACTTCGTTTTCAAAGAAGAGCAGTAAACTAGATTGCTTTAGAATTTAGATAGTAAAATAGTTTATAACAGCACCTTCCCTTACCTGAAAATTGTCAGTAGAATATATTTATGATATCTGAATAGCAAGAGATTTTTAAAATATAAAATTAATCCGTTGACTTTTCATAACTATTGCACTAGACTATCAGTAGTGAAATCTAAAATAAGCCTTTAAGAATTGTCCCGTGAGACAGGCAAGGCAGATATAGTGTTATACTCGGTGTATGACTGTCTGTACTTGCAGGCAGTTTTTGTGTTTTTTAACTTCTTATGGTATGCTCCTCAAAAAGTGCGTTTATTGTTTCTTGAGTTAAAAATAAAATAAAAGGTGGATCAATATGAAAGGGATAGGAATACCTAAGAACAGAATTATGGACGGCGATGGGATTCGTAGAGCGATAAGCAGGATCTCTCATGAAATTCTGGAGAAGAATAAAGGTACAGATGATTTGATCCTTGTAGGAATAAGAACCAGGGGAGTACCTTTGGCGGAAAGAATTCAAAACAAGATTAATGAATTTGAAAAAGTAAACTTACCTTTGGGGTTGCTGGATATAACCCTTTACCGGGATGATTTAAGTACCATTGATGTTCAGCCGGTTCTTCATGAGACTAGGGTACCGTTTAACATTGAAGGAAAGACGATAATATTAATTGATGATGTCCTTTTTACAGGGCGAACAGTAAGAGCGGCCCTCGATGCTTTGATCGACCTTGGAAGGCCTCAGAAGATTCAGTTAGCTGTTTTGATAGATAGGGGGCATAGAGAGCTGCCAATAAGGGCAGATTATGTAGGTAAGAATGTCCCAACTTCCAAAAGAGAGATTATTTCAGTTTTTCTGGAAGAAATAGATGGAAACGAAGAGGTGCTTCTTTTAGAAAAGGAAACTTGAATTAAAAATGCTATTCAACCCTTTAAACGTTATTCTGTGAGATAACCAAGGGTACGAAGAATTGGAAGACAATTCCTCCTGCCTTTGGTGGGAGGTTTTTTGCTCCTTGCCATAACATATAAAACTTGAGAAATAACGAAAACTAATGGTTTAAATTTGGAACGCTATACTGAAGAAGTATGATAATTGGAAAATTATAAGGGGGGCTCACTTATGAAATGGAAACATAAAGATCTACTTGATCTTGACAATCTGACCAAAGAAGAAATCGAGCATATTTTACAGACTGCCATACCCATGAAGGAGATACTGTCACGGCCTATTAAGAAACTTCCAACCCTGAGGGGTAAATCCGCAGTCTTGCTTTTCTATGAATCGAGTACTAGAACACGTACTTCATTTGAAAGTGCAGCCAAGATTTTGGGTGCTGATACTACTAACTTTTCGGTTGCTCAAAGTAGCGTCAATAAAGGGGAAAGTCTTCTGGATACCGCTAAGACGCTACAGGCAATGAATGTAGATTTGGTTATTGTTCGGCATTCTAGTTCCGGTGCGGCTGAGTTTTTAGCGAAGATACTGAAGGCCGGGGTGATTAATGGCGGGGATGGCCAACATGCCCATCC
>CALBJS010000122.1 GCA_937892995.1 uncultured Peptococcaceae bacterium
GGAGTTCAGACGTGTGCTCTTCCGATCTGTAGGATTATTACAAAGTTTTTCAATTTTTTCTTCACCAATCATACCTAGGTATTCTTCACGGGTGTTATAGCCGAGAACATATTTTTGAACATAAGCTTCTGTATCTTCAGGAGTCTTAAGGGCTTTGTTCATTGCAAACATATGCTCTTCATCGCTATCATAAACTCCTACAGAACATGCAGGCCATACGCCCATCGGCCAGTAAACAACAGCATCAACGACTTCCCCTGGAATTCTCACCAGGTTAGGATACTGTTTTATACAATCCGTATCGACAATGAAGTCCGCCTGCAAGACAACCTTCTTGGCAGCACGGGAAAGCTCATAACGATTCCATTCAGAACCTAACATGATAGCATTGCCATACATATCAGCCATGGTCACATGTATAGCACCGACATCCGGCTTAAGTACCGAGAAAGCAGCATATTTTCTTCCTGTAAACGGATCTGTTATTTCGGGAATTTTTGATTTTGATGGATATTCATCCGGATTATCAGCACAACACCATTGTTGGTCATTTCCTATACAAATAGTCGCGGGTACAAATGGCCAATTCAGTGCTCCACCAAGAAGCCTTAAAGGCATTGCACCATTAGAGTAATCTTCAAGAACGGTTTGTCCACTTTCAACTGCTCTCTTTAAACCATTAGCAAAGCCATAAACCTCTAAACCTGAAAACCCGACTTCAATACGGCTAACTGCACCTACTGCTGCTAGTAAGTTCGACTGTTGACTATTACAGTTAGAGATTAGGTTAAGATTTTTTTTACCCTGTCTGACCATTTCCCGACCAAACGCGATTGAGTCTGACCCTACCGGTAACGCCGCACCGTGACCGTAGAACATCCCATCCCAGGTGTATTTTGCTACTGCTTCTTGCATGGTGATTATTTTATTACGCACCAGATTTCCCTCCCTTAATATTTGCTTTAATTCTGACAACAAGAACTTTCATGTTTATTAAATAACGCCTTTGAATACCTCCTTTCCCTATCTAATTATCTAATTTGCTGAAACTGCTGCTAAAAAAATGTGGAAATGATAATGTATGCCCTAGGGTAATTTGTAATTATAAAAATAAGTAGAATTCTACACAAATATATAGTAGCAAATTCTATGCCAATCTTAAAAATAATCATAATTCTTGGAAATTTTCCTTTAAGCCTTGTACATAAAGAAATACGGGGGATTCAAATATATTTATCTGGCTTTTAATGTTATAGGCAAATAAGAAAAGTGTCGGAAATCTGACGATTCGTCAGACTTTTGACACTTCATGCTGTCTACTATTTGACCAATTAACTACTATTCTATTGAAGTCTACTTTCATTCAACAATATTCAAAGACTTCATCCGATAATATAATGTACTTCGTGGGATGTTTAAGGCTTTAGCCACTTCAGATTTATTATTATTGTGTTTTTTAAGAAGGTCAAAGATAATCTTCCTTTCTTTTTTTCCTAGTATATCACCCAAACATGTTTTTTGTGTGACTTCTTCACCTTCACCTTCACCTTCATCCTCAACTATATTGTCGAACTGAGAATCACCCTGAATTATTTTAATCACTTGGTCTCTCTCCACTACTTCACTTTGGCTAAAGACAACTATTCGCTCGATAAAATTTCGAAGTTCCCGAATATTCCCTCTCCATTCATATTCTATTATAAATTTAAGAGCTTCATCTGAAATAATAGGTGCACGTATATTATATTTCTCTGTAAATTGTATAATAAAATAATCTATTAAGTGTGGAATATCTTCTTTACGATGCCGCAATGCAGGGAGTTTAAGATTAAAAACATTGAGTCGATAAAATAAGTCCTCTCTAAACTTGCCTTCTTGGACCATTTTCCAAATATCCTTATTCGTAGCAGCAATGATTCGAGTATTTGCGTTGACCGGAGTGACCCCACCAATACGATAAAATGTTTTCTCTTGCAAAACCCGGAGTAGTTTAGCTTGCATATCAAAAGAAAGTTCGCCAATCTCATCCAAGAATAATGATCCGCCATTAGCTAATTCAAACTTCCCGGGCATTCCATCTTTGGCTGCCCCCGTAAATGCCCCCTTGACATAGCCAAAAAATTCACTTTCGAATAAACTTTCTGGAATAGCTGCACAATTTATTACAATAAAAGGCTTATCTTTCCTGTTACTTAGACTATGAATAGTATTTGACATCAATTCTTTTCCTGTCCCACTTTCCCCAAGGATAAGGACAGTTGAATCTGTTCGAGCTAAAAGCTTAGCAGTTTCTAAAACTCTGCGAAATACTTTACTTTTAGTTTTAACAAAAAGCTTCATCTTCTCGTCTTCACTGTTATTCTTTTTTTCTAAGGTAGAGACTCTTTCTCGCACTTGATTTAATTCACTTAAAATGTTTACAAACCTTGTTACATCTTGGGCAGTACAGACAACCCATCTAAGATTAGGATGTTGGAAAAAGGGAATTCCACTTTTTAGCAAATGTTTGCCGGATGGGGTTATTTCATATTCGTGATAAACAGGTTCACCTGTTTTTAATACTTTTAATATAAAGCTATTCGGAATGAAGTCGCTTATCAATTTTCCTATGATTTGGTCTTGCTTAATGTCATATATCTTCTCCGCTCCAGTATTCCAATAGTTCACTCTCTGATGATGGTCTATTAAAATAATTGCTTCTTCGATCGTATTAAAAATGGTTTCTAATTGAATTCCCATACTCTCAAGCTTTATGGAATAAGCGTTGCAAACCTCCAAGGCCGTTAGTACTCCTTGGGCCCTGCCATTTTGATCAATCACTGGTAGTCTTCCCACTTTGATTTTCCGCATTTTATCCTTAGCAGTGTTTAAATCTTCGTCAGGGGATGTTATTATTGTGTCAATTATCATCAGTTCCCTTATGGTCATACCTTCCTTTAAGGTACAATTAGCAAGGCAATGTAAAAGGTGTCTTTTCGTAACCAATCCACAGAAAATACCACTCTCATCTGTAATAAGAGCCTCATCAGAATTGGAATCTACTAATTCGGCTAACACCTTCACAGCAGAATGATTATGTGGAACTGTTTTAAATGAAGGAGAAATAACATCTTCAACTTTGATATTACTAAACAATTGGTTTTTCATAATATCCTCCTTAAACCACAAATTGCAGCTCCTTTGTATTCCGGCTTATTCTGACAGTTAATCCGGAGGCATCCGAACACTAAAACTTAAACTAATCTTCTCGCCATCAATAAGGGTAAAGGATTAACAAACGTATAAAGCCAAGCTTATCCGCCAGCAAGCAAAGGCTAACACATTAACGCCTCCTGATGTACATAACTAAATTAGACAACATACACAACGTACACCATCTAATTGGCAACGCATATCGTACTAGACTAGCCTGTTCATAATTCGACAATCGACAATTTGATAATTGTTCTTTATTACCAACTATCCCCAGAGCATTATTAAATTTCCTAAATTTAAAGGAGGGAGCCTTGTTGGTGCCGCCCACGACCCCCTAACCCCACCAAGGAAAATGTTAAACTCTATAGATACTAAAGGAGAGAAGAACGAGTAAAAAGGATAAGCCAAAGTATCAAAATAACAAATCTCATAGACAAAAAAATGTTCTTTATTTTTTTGTTAGCAAGATACATATTGATCAAATCCTCATATACCCATCCGCCGTCCAGCGGACTAATGGGGAAAGAGTTAATAAAACCAAAAAACAAATTGCCCAATGCTAGGAATAGCAATAGCTCGGAAGATATTAAAAGCCCAATTGAGCCTAGGATCACGGCTACCAAGGCATTAGTTCCGATGCTAGATGCGTTAAACCTTAAGTGCACCCTGGGTTCTGCTTGGAAAAAAGTAGTCTCATCCGCCTCTATAAACCCCCCGATAATGGAACCTGCCACCGCCCCTACCCGTTTAATTTTGATCCCGTTATTATCCAGAACAACACCATGTGCAAATTCATGAAAACATAAGCCCAGAATAACACCGACTACAAATCCGAGACAATTTATTCCGGATATTCCTCCCTCGTAAAATTGAATGAACGGAATGTTTCCAAAGGTGAAGAAATACGTTAGGATTATTAAAGTGAAGCCGACGATTCCGACCCCGAATAAGGTTGTTATTGCTTCATAAAATTTCCACATGCCCAGGTAACGGCTAGTAATACGGTAAAAGAAACCAGGAAGGGTACTTTCGCTTGCAATGACCATACCTTGGTCCTGCACTTTGACTTCATTCGTAATATATTCAAATTTTACTAGTAACTTCTTATGCCTTTCAGTTATTTCGCCTAATTCTTGGTCTATTTTTCTGTTCTTTTCTGCTTGAACTTTTTTCAGGTAGCCTCCTATGTCTGTAAGATCAAAGTATACATCATTGAGCGAACTATCAACCGCACACCCCTTCCCTTGAAACGCCTGAATCCTGGCCAGATTCTTTTCCAGCCTGCACAGATGCTTATTAAGGCCCGCTAATTCCGCTCGCTGCATGTTTAACTTACCACCCTATCCGAAAACCTGTTTGCCTTTTTCCGTTAACTCGAATTTCTTGGCCCCGAATAACTTGGCCCCTATTTTGACAATATAACCTTCTCTTTCAAGTTCAGCCAACACTGCTTGGGCTCTCCCCGTCGCACCCACTGGGTTATTACCACCTTTAATTACAGTAAGTCTATCGCGAACTATTCGGGTGAGTTCACTCGAATCTTTGGGGCCCTCATTTAGGGCCTCAAGATAAAGGATTTGAACCGTTGTCAAATTTGTATTTCCCATAATTTAAAAGCACCTCCAATTATACTCTTGTCAACCAAAGCGTCAGTAAAACCCAAAAAGAGGAAAATATTCTTCCTCATGGTCCCTTTAAAAGTCAAGGACTGGGCCTCGGGGACATAACATTTTCCATTTTCAATTATTTCAAACAGTGGTAAACACTCTCTATCTCCGGTATCCATTATGGGCATGACTAGTTCCGACCGGGAGAAGAAAACTTCCCCCGGTCATCCCCTGCTTAGTTTTACTTGTTTCCTAAGCATAAAGAGTCTTCTTGATTAGCTTCTCCTTAATCTGCTTCTTCCTCCGCCGTGGCCAGGGCAATCTCCTGGGGCGTCATGGTCTTTTGCCTCTTGAAGAAGTCCTTGTAGAAGAACAATACCAGCACAATCGCAACAGCCGGTATCCAACACAGATGATACATTCCTTGAACCACATAGGTCCAGCTAAGGTAAGCTGCTCCCGGTATCGCTATGCCAAAGGTGGTTATGAATAATGCTACCCACCAATACCTTGTAGGTCTGCCGACAAGCTTAAGCCAAATAATAATAGTCATGAAGGACATTAATGCCAGTAGACTCGATAGGGCAGGAAAAAGAATCCATATATAGAACCAAGCTCCGGACAGTGCTAAGGCTGCGCAGGCACCCAAGGAAAAAGATGCCGCACCCCACTTGGAAGCGGTAAAATGTTTGCTAACCGGTTTAACCATCATTCCGTAAAGTTCTAGCATGAATATTCTCATATTCCTAGCACCAGATTCCAGTGTTGTTATCATGAATATGCTACCGAGCAGTCCACCCCAGATCGCCCATATGTTTAAGGGAATGAAAGTGAAAACACTTCCCGCAATTTGGGCATAGCCGTTCTGGAGGATAAATATCCACCCTTTACCGATATATTCCGAATAGAGTGCCAAAGGTAAGACAGCTGCAGAAGCCAAAGCTATAAATGCCGTTAGTCCTTCCAATACTTCGCCGCCATAGCCTATGAGGCGCACATATTTTTCATCAGGTATTCTTCTTGAGGTATATCCAGTAGTCCAGAAAGAATGCATCCCGGTCAAGGCACCGCATGATATAGTCAAGAACAACATCGGCCAAACAGGTCCCTTTATAGATTCGGGGATAAACATCGGTAACTGAACCGGAAGATTGCCAACAATGCAGCCTATTAATAGGGCTATAGAACCCACGCACATGAAGATAAAATTGAGGAAATTTCTGGGTTCGACCAACACCCACGCCGGGAGGCAGGCCGATATTACCGGATAAGCCGTAAAGATGGCGAACCATGCCCAATACGGCAAACTTATGGGGTATTTGAGACCCAATACAATACATATAGCCACAATCACTACCCCGACGGCTGTAGCCCTCATAACCGGCCAGCCAAACCGATAAATCAGAAATCCCATGAGAACCCCGCTCGCGGTGAAAGAAATTGTCGGAAGAGTCAGTTGCGGCGTCGCAACGAAAAGAGCAGATAACGCTGCTAAAAAAGTAGCACAAAACGCCGCTATACTGAACCAACCGAGAAACACACCCATCTTTCCAGCCCTTACACTGATAAGCTCCCGTATAAGAACCCCGATGGTCTTTCCTTTTTTTCGCATAGATATATGCATAGTTGCGTAGTCATGGGGTGAGCCCAGGAATATGTTACCCAAGGTCGTATACAAAAAAGCGGGCAGAACACCCCACATCGCACCGGTTGCACCCCCTGCCAAAGGAGCACCACCGGCTATTGATGCCCAATGGTCACCGAACAGAGTCGACGGTTTGGCCGGATAAAAATCCACGTCGTCCCGCAGTTCAATTGCCGGCACCTTCCTTCCGGGTTTGTATTTAAGATAAACTCTTTGCAGATGGCCGCTTACAACGAGATATCCAAAAGTCCAGATCGCCAACCCTATGATTGTCAGCGACGTTGTCGTAAGATGCATTTGTTCTCCTCCTTTCCAGTCGTTAAAAATTTTTGCCTTACCTATTTCTCAATCACCATTTCTCAGCCACAATCAACTTGTCTGAACCTATCCCCCCTTCTTTAACCTAAGGGTTATAACCTAAGATTCCTCTAGCCACCCCCTTTAACACCTTTTTGTAGCTTGGTTAGCATCGAAATCAATGCAGATACCGCTTATACCGCCCCCTGCCCATCATCCAAGCAGGTGAAGGCATTTATATAGATGCGTTTACCATTCTTGAAACGTGCTATTTCTAACTGGAGCTACCAAGGCGGCAGTTCCATAACTCATCCAACGCTCGGGAACTGCCTGTTCTAAAAACGTGCCTCAGGTCAATATCTGCCTGAGTAAAGAGGAGGTGCAAAGGGTTTTCCTTGCCGCTGCCAAATATCACCTACCGCATGCTACCGTATTATATTAGCCTTCCTAGAGCTGCTGATTAAAAGCCGTAATAACTTGATTCCTGGCCAGCAGCGGTAGTGTTTACGTCTTATTATTATTCCAGCACAGACAGCGGGGTCGTTTAAGTACCCGAAGGCAAAACTCTCAACCCTTGATGTGTTAAAGCCTACACTATATATTTAGTAAGCAAATTCTGTGCCAATTTTAAAAATAATTATAACTCTTGGGAAGTTTTCCCTAAGCCTTGTACATAAGGACTTGCGGGACATTCAAATATATCTAACCGAAATTTAATATCATGGATAAATAAAAAAGTGTCGGAAATCTGACAATCCGTCAGACTTTTGACACTTCATGCTGTCTACTATTTGACCAATTAACTACTATTCTATTGAAGTCTACTTTCATTCAACAATATTCAAAGACTTCATCCGATAATATAATGTACTTCGTGGGATGTTTAAGGCTTTAGCCACTTCAGATTTATTATTATTGTGTTTTTTAAGAAGGTCAAAGATAATCTTCCTTTCTTTTTTTCCTAGTATATCACCCAAACATGTTTTTTGTGTGACTTCTTCACCTTCACCTTCACCTTCATCCTCAACTATATTGTCGAACTGAGAATCACCCTGAATTATTTTAATCACTTGGTCTCTCTCCACTACTTCACTTTGGCTAAAGACAACTATTCGCTCGATAAAATTTCGAAGTTCCCGAATATTCCCTCTCCATTCATATTCTATTATAAATTTAAGAGCTTCATCTGAAATAATAGGTGCACGTATATTATATTTCTCTGTAAATTGTATAATAAAATAATCTATTAAGTGTGGAATATCTTCTTTACGATGCCGCAATGCAGGGAGTTTAAGATTAAAAACATTGAGTCGATAAAATAAGTCCTCTCTAAACTTGCCTTCTTGGACCATTTTCCAAATATCCTTATTCGTAGCAGCAATGATTCGAGTATTTGCGTTGACCGGAGTGACCCCACCAATACGATAAAATGTTTTCTCTTGCAAAACCCGGAGTAGTTTAGCTTGCATATCAAAAGAAAGTTCGCCAATCTCATCCAAGAATAATGATCCGCCATTAGCTAATTCAAACTTCCCGGGCATTCCATCTTTGGCTGCCCCCGTAAATGCCCCCTTGACATAGCCAAAAAATTCACTTTCGAATAAACTTTCTGGAATAGCTGCACAATTTATTACAATAAAAGGCTTATCTTTCCTGTTACTTAGACTATGAATAGTATTTGACATCAATTCTTTTCCTGTCCCACTTTCCCCAAGGATAAGGACAGTTGAATCTGTTCGAGCTAAAAGCTTAGCAGTTTCTAAAACTCTGCGAAATACTTTACTTTTAGTTTTAACAAAAAGCTTCATCTTCTCGTCTTCACTGTTATTCTTTTTTTCTAAGGTAGAGACTCTTTCTCGCACTTGATTTAATTCACTTAAAATGTTTACAAACCTTGTTACATCTTGGGCAGTACAGACAACCCATCTAAGATTAGGATGTTGGAAAAAGGGAATTCCACTTTTTAGCAAATGTTTGCCGGATGGGGTTATTTCATATTCGTGATAAACAGGTTCACCTGTTTTTAATACTTTTAATATAAAGCTATTCGGAATGAAGTCGCTTATCAATTTTCCTATGATTTGGTCTTGCTTAATGTCATATATCTTCTCCGCTCCAGTATTCCAATAGTTCACTCTCTGATGATGGTCTATTAAAATAATTGCTTCTTCGATCGTATTAAAAATGGTTTCTAATTGAATTCCCATACTCTCAAGCTTTATGGAATAAGCGTTGCAAACCTCCAAGGCCGTTAGTACTCCTTGGGCCCTGCCATTTTGATCAATCACTGGTAGTCTTCCCACTTTGATTTTCCGCATTTTATCCTTAGCAGTGTTTAAATCTTCGTCAGGGGATGTTATTATTGTGTCAATTATCATCAGTTCCCTTATGGTCATACCTTCCTTTAAGGTACAATTAGCAAGGCAATGTAAAAGGTGTCTTTTCGTAACCAATCCACAGAAAATACCACTCTCATCTGTAATAAGAGCCTCATCAGAATTGGAATCTACTAATTCGGCTAACACCTTCACAGCAGAATGATTATGTGGAACTGTTTTAAATGAAGGAGAAATAACATCTTTAACTTTGATATTACTAAACCATTGGTTTTCCATGATATCCCACCCATTCCACAAACTCCCTTTTTATACACTAATGATAACATTTAATTGGTAGATTGTCCAAGACAGTAGGGTTTTGGTTGTGTCAGTAATCTTGGGCACATCTTTCTCTTTCCCTGTGATGCTTCGTAGTCGGTTGTTTAAAGCCCCAACCAAACTGGAAACTTTGCTTTTTACCTTACCTTTTACCATTCTGGTAATCTTTTCTGCTGTTATAACTTCTCCATCAAGAAGCGGTCCCATGATATTGCGTCCTAAGACACCGAAAATATCGGAAATATAAGTTGTAATTTTAACATGGATTCGGAAAGTAACCTTTTAAAATAAGTTAATTCATTAAAGGCATTAAAAAGGTTATGAAGACTAATACCCTTGAAGCTAGATCATAAATACCATTCTAAACCAATGAGTTAACCATTTGGTATTCATTTTAGACAACAAAACACCCCTTATCCCTCCTGCTGCTAGCACTGCCTATCGCAGTTTTAGCAAAATACACCGTCGTCGCTCCAATGGCCGCAACCGTATTTCCAAGACTTTTAGTTGGATCTAGAGATATAATAACTCCCTTTAAAGAGACAATATTTTTATATTTTCCATTGTCCACTCTAAAGGGAGCAATATCAATTCTCTCTTCGAAGCCTGTTTTTTAACGGCTTATCGGCAAACTTTCTCGACTATTTGAAGGATCTATTCGTGCGGTCAGACCGCATAGACGAGGTGCTTAGCCGAACACGAACATTAACGCCCTACTTTCTCTTTAAAATCATAGAAAGACTCATCTTATCACTTCTTAACCAAAGATTCGCCACATCGATACAACGCCCTAGGGTATCGTAAACAAGGTGTTCCACAAGCATTATAGGTTCCCCCTCGGTCACCTCTAAGATCTGAGCAATTTCTCCTTCGGCAGCAATTGCTTTAAACAACCTCATCGCCCAATCAATGGTGATACCATACTCTTTTTCAATAACAGCATATAATGCAGTATTTGTAAAATCAACCCTTTCGATTCCTGGGCACAAACTATGAGCAACATGGTTGTCCACCAACATAATACTTGAAGACCCTACTTTTCTTAAACGCCTAAGTTTAAAGATAGGGTCTCCTGGGGTAGGTGTAAATACGAAGCAACCGCCTTGGGAGCACTTTGAATCTCCTTTTCCAGTACCTCAGTAGAAAAGGTTACTCCTTTTTCCACCAACTCCTCGAGGAAAGTAAGAAATTTTGATCCGACTGCTTTGGTTTCGATTTGATCTGATGCTACAAATGTCCCCTTCCCATGCAATCGATAAAGAATCCCCTCGGTGGCCAGTTCACTTAGGGCCTGCCTAACTGTTCCTCGAGCAACTCCTAACTGCTTAGCCAACTCATCCTCAGAAGGTAATTTGTAATGTGGCTGCCAAATACCTTCTCTAATTTTCGAAGTGATATAATCTGTTATTTGTAAATAGACCGGTATTTTAATATCTCGGTTAATTTCGAAATTCACTTATTCAACCCCTTCCCAATCAGGAGACACTACTCAGAATTAGAACAGAGTAACGAGAAGTGCTCTGCAAAGCACTTCTCATGTCTTAAATTAGAGCCCCACTATAAAATTGCACCTTGTTCTCGTAAGGTATCTCTGAGTAGGCTTACATCTAATTCACGTGGAGTAACTCCGTTAACTACTGATAGTGCGGCTGCCGTTCCAACAGCCTGACCATGACTTGATGCACATCCCATCATACGAGCTGTCCCTATCGCCACATGAGTAGCCGATATGCAGCGACCTGCAACTAGGAGATTATCAACCCTAAGTGGAACAAAGCTTCGGTACGGAACATTGTAGGATCCTCCATCTTTAAGGAAAGTAAACATGGTCTTTCCTCCGGCAGGATCATGAATATC
This sequence comes from uncultured Peptococcaceae bacterium, assembly GCA_937892995.1. Classification (GTDB taxonomy): domain Bacteria; phylum Bacillota; class Desulfitobacteriia; order Desulfitobacteriales; family Syntrophobotulaceae; genus CALBJS01. Next base: position 11,259 of record CALBJS010000122.1, read on the forward strand.
AACTGGATATGCCCCGCGACAAACCCCATCATCGAAATTTGTACAGTTGACTACATCGTCTTCACTCAAAACATATTCCCCTACGATATTCCGACTCTCCCGAATCCCGATGGGAGCCGTACTTACAAGATAGGCTTTTTCAAAACCTGGAACATACTTGATGATGGCTCTTGACATGGCCATAACATTTCGTCTTTCTAAAACCTCTGCTTTGGATAGGTCCTCCCCCTTAGTACCGTCGATATTGGTAATACGGGTAATATTTAGATAGATCTCCCCCGGACGTGGGGAAACCGCAGTAAAGGTAACAGGCTTAGCATCATTATCATCTTCCCAAGGTGCCATATGTCCGGCCGCATGTACATAGTAGGGAGGATATTCATCAGTCCCTTGGGTTTTAGCAAGACGTGTATGCCAGTCACTCCAACCTCTTACTTTCTCGCCATTTTTAATGGCTTCTACAAAACGCTTCATATCGACATTTCCAAGTCGGAAAAGAATGCTGACATTTTGTACAATCCCATTCATACCTTTAACCGTGGGAACCCCTGCCATTTCGGCAATATCACAGTCTCCTGTTGAGTCAATTATTACTTTACCCATAATTTTTTGTTTACCTGATTTATTAGCGACTTCTAAGCCGACTAGTTTATCTCCATCCATAATAACACCACAGATAAATGAATGGAATAGGAGATCAACTCCCGCTTCCTTACACATTTCCTGAGCGACATACTTTAAGACTTCAGGATCAAATGGAACTGGCGTATAACCATAATCGGCTTCCCCTTCGGCCCGTCGCCATTTAGCCCCGAAAACTGGTCCGGGTGAACCCCCCTC
>CALBJS010000123.1 GCA_937892995.1 uncultured Peptococcaceae bacterium
GATATGCCTCACAACATCATTTATGCTTGCCTTTCCAGCATTATTCAGAAAATCCTGACAAAAATTAACCCCCACTACCCCCTTATTCTCTGCCAGAACCTGCAGTTGCTGGTCGTTTAAGTTTCTAGGATGATTACAAAGAGCCTTAGAACAGGAATGGGAAGCAATAATCGGTTTATTCGTGTTTTGGATAACATCCCAAAAACCGGCCTCATTAATATGAGAAACATCTATTATCATTCCAAGAGAATTCATTCTGGCAATAACTTTAAAACCAAATTGCGATAATCCCCCTTTACTGTTTAGCTCCCCGACTCCATCAGCTATTGCATTCCTTTCATTCCAGGTAAGACCGATGCTTCTTACACCTAACCTATAGAGTAAATCTAACATAAAGAGACTTTCACCAAGTATTTCGCCACCTTCAATGCTAAGAAGAAGCCCTATTGCCTTTGTCATTCCTAAGCGTGCTAAATCTTCTCTATTTTTAATAATAAAAACCTTATCACTGTTCTCCTCAATAAATTCAAGTGCCGTTTCCAAATGTTCCAATCCCCGCTGACTAGCCAGAAAAGGTTTATATTCACTTTCGATATAAGCTGCGAAAAATTGCAGTCCTATATTTGCCTCTCTTGCCTTAGGTAAATCCCAATGGCCTGAATCACTGAAACTTATGAGGTCTCTTTTCCCTGAGGTAAGATCACCCAAACTATCACAGTGACCGTCTGCTATCCATAAACTTCTCATAAATTCCCTCCATCATAAAATTCCTGGATAAGTTGAATACTTTTCATCCCAGATTAGAGTTTGAGTCTAGTTCAATATAAACATTATTTACTCGTAAATAGATAAGAACAACCGTTTCTAAACCGAAGAACCGGGATAACTATACTTTTGTGTAGCGGCTATTATTTACAAAAAAAATCATTTAAGAATAGCCTTAATATAAAAACACCTGCCTCTTAAGGGACAGGTGTTGATAATTAGAATCTTATCTTGGCTCAACGATAAGTTTAATGGCAGTCCGTTCTTCACCGTCTATCAGGATATCGGTGAATGCCGGAATACAAATCAAGTCAAGACCACTCGGAGCTACAAACCCCCTTGCTATAGCTACTGCCTTAACAGCCTGATTTAATGCACCCGCACCGATAGCTTGTAATTCAGCTCCACCTTTCTCTCTAAGTACCCCCGCCAAAGCACCGGCAACTGAATTAGGACTTGATTTTGCTGAGACTTTTAAAACATCCATTATAGAATACCTCCTAATTGATCCTGTTGACATGTATTTCCACCTAATTGGTATATATAATTCGAGAAATATAAGAAAAACCCTCTATATATTAGTCAGTATTTTCACTTTTTTTGTTATTTGACCAAAAACAGATAACTAGGAGGTAAACTTTTGAACAGGAATAATCCCACGTGCCTGGCCAGTCTTTTCATCTATATCAAGAACTACCGCATTTAGTTGGCTAATGCCATTGGCCACTTCGTGTCTTACAGGCATTTGGGTTAGGAAATTATTTAGCACGATCTCTTTTTTGACCCCTAAAACTGAATCCCTTGGCCCAGTCATCCCAACATCGGTAATATACGCTGTTCCCTGATCTAAGACTCGAGCATCAGCTGTTTGAATATGAGTATGGGTACCCAATACAGCACTTACTTTACCGTTAAGCAACCAACCAAGAGCTACTTTTTCCGAGGTGGCTTCGGCATGAAAGTCAACTAAGATTACTGATGTTTCCGCAGCAATAGTATTAACAAGTTGCATAACCATAGTGAAAGGATTCTCTAAAGGAGGTAAGTAAACCCGTCCCGCAAGATTTATTACCCCTATTTTTATACCATTATTGATAACCAAGCCATAACCTTTTCCAGGTACACCTTTGGGATAATTGGCAGGTCTGATAAGCCGGCGTTCATCATCAATAAATTTTACGATTTCTTTTTGATCCCAAACATGGTTACCCATCGTAAGAAAATGTATTCCTGTATCATATAGTTCTTGTGCTACTTTCTTGGTCAATCCTCTGCCGCCGGAAGCATTTTCGGCGTTGGCGACAATCAAGTCCAGGTCATATTTTTTCTGCAAATCCGGCAAAAAATATTTAACCGCTTCCCTGCCAGGTTTTCCTACAATATCCCCAATAAAAAGAATCTGCATTTAGAAGACTCTCCCTTACCTAACTTACTTTCCTAATTTCTAAAGACTACAAACACAACGAACGAAGTCATTATAGCAAAAATTAACTTTAAGGGTGGCGACTATCCATTAAATACTAGAACTCTTCCATCTTCTCGCACTGCAGTAATGTTTTTCTCAGTCCCATTAGAACGGATTGCAGCCAGCATATGATTTATGACTTCCTCTTGTAAGATTATCTCATCCTCGGCTAAACTATTTTCGTCCGTAACTAATTGATCCCCTAATTCATCTTTAATAATTTCCACTATCAGGTTTATTTCATTTTGAGTAATACTACGTAAATCACGTGTTACTACAAATAAATCTAACTCTTGTTCATGCTTCTCTACCTTACACATTTTCATTTTCCGACCTTCAATTTTATGAAACATTTGAAGAGCCTGAAGTAATTTATTCTGAAGGGATTTAAAATCAGATTCCTTAGAAACCAAAAATTTAAGAACTAGGCTCTGTTGTTCTTGACAGCAGCTAATGGTCCCAACTTCAGGGTACCTCAATAAAATAGATACCAATAATCCAGTACCGTAATTAAAATAGTTGGAATCAGTACTTGTCACATCTAATGCGGCCATCTTATTAATCCTTTCCTAAAACAAGATATTTTATTCTCCAAACAATTGTTAGTTATTCTTCATAAATATCTGAAGTCCTTCTAGGGATTTTTTAGAAAGAATAACCTTTTTAATAGTAGAACTTGCCGGCACACATTATGCTCTCTAAAAACCAACAAAGCAGGCACATTGATACCCGCTTTGTTGAAAAATACTATAATTAAGCTTTATAGTTTTATTTATTTAGCATAATCAACTGCTCTAGTCTCCCTAATGACGACAACCTTGATTTGTCCCGGGTACTCTAATTCATCTTCAATCCTCTTCGAAATGTCATGGGCTATCCTTGGAGCTAGAACATCATCTATTCTTTCCGGGTTGACGATAATTCTTATTTCTCTACCTGCTTGAATAGCATATGATTTTTCCACGCCCTCAAAGGTCTCAGCAATTTCTTCTAGTTTTTGCAAGCGTTTAATATATGTTTCCAGTGTTTCTCTACGAGCACCTGGTCTTGCAGCAGATACTGCATCGGCTGCAGCAACAAGCACCGCAACAATGGTTTTTGGCTCAATATCCCCATGATGGGCTTCGATGGCATGAATAACATCCCAAGACTCCTTATATCTTTTGCAGATATCCACACCTATTTCAACGTGAGTTCCTTCAGTATCATGGTCGACCGCTTTTCCAATATCATGTAAAAGTCCCGCTCGCTTTGCCGTCTGGACATCAACACCTAATTCAGCTGCCATTAGACCTGCTAGGTGAGAAACCTCAGTAGAATGTTTTAATACATTCTGCCCATAACTTGTTCGAAAACGGAGACGACCTAAAAGTTTGATAAGTTCCGGATGCAGGCCATGAACTCCCGTTTCAAAGGTAGCCTGCTCCCCTTCTTCTCGAATTTTCTGTTCAACTTCTTTTTGAGCTTTTTCAACCATCTCTTCTATTCTGGCTGGGTGAATCCGTCCATCAAGAATAAGCTTTTCCAAGGCGACCCTGGCAATTTCTCGCCTGATCGGATCAAAGCCGGACAAAATCACCGCTTCCGGAGTATCATCAATAATAAGATCGATGCCTGTTAGCGTTTCCAGAGCTCTGATATTGCGACCTTCTCTACCAATTATGCGTCCTTTCATCTCATCATTAGGTAAAGCAACGACTGAAACCGTGCTTTCTGCCACATGGTCTGCCGCACAACGATGAATCGCCAGAGAAATAATATCTTTGGCCCGTTTTTCAGCCTCTTCTTTGGCTCGGGTCTCAATTTCCTTAATCATTATTGCCGATTCATAACGTACTTCTTCTTCAACACTTTTTAAGAGAAGCTGCTTAGCTTCATCTGGTGTCATACCTGAAAGTTTCTCCAGTTCGGCCACCTGTTTTGCAATCAGATCAGCAAGATCATTTTTTCGTTTTTCAACATCAGTTTCCTTGCGCTGTAAGTTTTCTTCTTTACGTTCCAAATTCTCAATTTTTCGTTCTAAAGTTTCTTCCTTTTGTAGATAACGTCTTTCCAGACGTTGCAGTTCATTACGCCTTTCTCTTGTTTCTTTTTCGATTTCATTACGAATTTGCATTACTTCTTCTTTGGCTGCAACTATAGTTTCTCTTCTCTTAGCTTCAGCCTCCGTATCCGCATTCTGTAACAACCTCTTTGCTTCTATCTCAGCGGACCCAATCGTTTTCTCCGCTACGGTCTTGCGAATTAACCAGCCAAATAAACCGCCAAGAGCTAATCCAATCAACACAATGATTAATGTCGTTATTTCCACATATTTCACCTCCTTGTTATATTGTTTCAAACTATTAAGCGAAGTCTAAACCGAAAAATAAAAAAACTGGTTAGACCAGTCCTGTTAAATAGAAACCTCAATTCATAATTTTCCCCTAAAAATAGCTACACTAGTACCTAGTGTGCACACCGCTGTTCAGTTTGCCAATTTATATAAGAGAAAACCTTTAAAGGTTAAAATTTACTAGAAGCAGATCTAATTATTATTAGTTTAATGAAATGTGTAAATAATGTCAAGTTACGATAATAACCCTTCTCTAAAAGTCTTCTCCCTCAGATATACGGCCCAGAACTGATTTCACAGTGCTTACAAGAAAGCCTCTTAACAAGAGCTTATCTCCAACCTTTTTCTTGATCAGCACTTCTTTCGGAATGTTCTTGTTTTTAAAGCTATACTTGTACTTTCTTTCCCATTTCCTGTCTTCTTCATGCCAAAGTTTCCGAGCTAATTGTATACAATTATAATTTTCCTTCTCCTCGGAATAAAATTCTTCTAGAACAGCGGTGGCTAACTCTTTAGCAATTCCCGCCCTTAAAAGTTCAATCCAAATTTTTTTCTTAGAAAGCCTGTCTTCTTTGCTTTTTATATAAGATATAGCATAAGCACGGTCATCAAGGTATCTCCATCCTAATAATCTCTTTATCGTTTCATCTATGTCCTTAGGGGAGAAACCCTTTTCTTGCAGGCGCTGTTTCATTTTCCAAACCGTCGTTTGCCTACGACTCAAAATTCTTAAGGCCGTATCTAAGGCTGTTCTCCCCAAATTTTGTACTTTATTTTTCATCATCACTTAATTTGGTATCTTCAGTGTCTATATTTTTAGCGGGACTAATCAACTCACGTATTTTATCCTCTATTTCCTTCGCCATCTCAGGGTGTTGGCGTAAAAAATCCTTAACATTTTCTCTTCCCTGACCAAGACGTTCTTCATTATAAGAATACCATGAGCCAGATTTAGTCAAAACGCCGATTTCTGCTCCCATATCTATAATACTGCCTTCCCTAGAAATACCTTGACCATAAATCAAGTCAAAATCTGCATAATTAAAAGGTGGGGCAACTTTATTCTTAACAACCTTAACCCTAGTACGATTACCAATAGCATCTTGTCCTTGCTTAATAACGTCCTGTCTTTTGACTTCCATCCTCACAGAGGAATAAAATTTTAAAGCTCTTCCCCCTGTTGTCGTTTCTGGATTCCCGAACATTACTCCGACCTTTTCTCTTATTTGATTGATAAATATTACACAAGTACGGCTTTTACTGATAGCACCGGTAAGTTTACGTAAAGCCTGAGACATTAAACGAGCATGTAATCCCACATGGGAATCTCCCATTTCGCCTTCTATTTCGGCCCGTGGCACAAGTGCCGCCACCGAATCGATTACGATAACGTCCATGGCCCCACTCCGCACAAGAGCCTCACAAATCTCTAAAGCTTGTTCACCTGTATCAGGTTGAGAAACAAACAAATCATCTACTTTTACCCCTAAAGCACGGGAATAAACCGGATCTAACGCATGCTCCGCATCAATAAAAGCTGCTACTCCACCAGCTTTTTGTGCTTCGGCTATAATATGCAAAGCAACAGTCGTTTTACCTGAAGATTCCGGGCCATAAATCTCAATCACTCTGCCTCTTGGCACCCCTCCGACCCCTAAGGCTAAATCCAAGGCTAACGAACCGGTAGGAATAGTCTCTACAGATAACCTGGCTGAAGCCTCCCCAAGCTTCATTATCGCTCCTTTGCCAAACTGTTTCTCGATCTGGCTAAGAGCAATATCTAATGCTTTTAACTTATCTGGTGTTGCCATCTCTTCAAGCCCCCTCATATTATATTATCAAACATATGTTCGATTATCATTATACGTTCTTTACTTGTCTAATGTCAATGAGCTTTTTGTAAAATATTTGTAATCTTTATCTACTTTCGATTAAAAATAGCCTTAACATATTAAGGGCCGCTTCAACAGTCATGTTACGAATCGAATCTCTATTGCCGGCAAATTGCCATTTTTCAACTCTGACAACCTCGGAATGAGCTAAAGCTATATATACTAAGCCTAACGGTTTATCTATTGTACTTCCACCCGGTCCGGCAATCCCAGTTGTAGCTAGCCCTAGGTCGGCCCCTAAAGCTTGACGAGCCCCCTCAGCCATCTAC
>CALBJS010000124.1 GCA_937892995.1 uncultured Peptococcaceae bacterium
GGAGGCATGGTAGTGGCAGGCAGAGCTTGGCGGACTTCCGTAACTCGCCCTTCGGCCACTAGTATTTCCAATAAATCGGGGTATTTTTCCGAGGTCCCAAGGGTAAAAGGTCCCCATTTGTTATCCAGTACGGTAATATCATTATATTCCTGCCTACTGGGCTTGTTATATTGGGAAACAGCAAATGAGGTATTGTTGGCATCTACTAAAGTAAGATTATTTTTCCAATAATTAAAAAGCATTTGATTGGAATTGTCGAGAGAAAAGGAAGCCATTTCATTTTTATTCTTGTTATACCAGGCAGATGTGGATAAAAGATCTCCCCCTCGGACAATGGGGCCGTCCGGGTATCCGGTGCCTTCGGCCATTGGATTGAAAAAGCTACTGTTAATAGCAGCTACCGCTCCATTTTTCTCGGCTAGGGAAAGGGTTGTAGAAAGTTTATCTATGGTTTGGTTGTTGGCTAGGGTATCGATTTTGATATTAGGTTCTTCAGTATCAATTCTCAAAACCTTAATATTTAACCAACCGTTTATAGTAAAGCGGGAGATATTTTCTAGAACTGCTCCTGCTGTGATAGTTTGTATTGAACTTTCCTGATAAAGGGTAGTCGGCAAGGCCACAGCTATTCTTGGGACTGCTATTACTGCCAAAAATATTAAAAGAATCATTACTAGTACTTTTCTGAAAGAATTCATTACTTTCCTCCTGTTAAAAAAATTGTAATGTAGAATCAAGATTATTGGGATGTTAGTATATTGAGACGTCTAATTTGAGTGAAATCTGATGGAAGTAGTTACCTCCTCGTATAATTAAGGGTAAGACCTAGAGAAAAAAGGAGCAAACTAATAATTTCACACTCCTTTAACCATTCTAAAAGAAAGATATTCATAGTACTAGATCATGACGGAATTGGACAGGGTGGATATGGTAAGGTATATTATTTAGGAGCCTGTTATGAGGAGTTTGTTATCTCCATTTGCAATATTGAAGTGGGGGTTTTCCGGACGATTAGTACGTGATAAAACGAATGCAGGCTAGCAATAGAAAAACAATAGAAAAGAAGGAATAATTGTGGTTCAACGACAGGACGAACTCCCACAGGGAAAACTGCCGGGAAAAACTTTTTCTAAGATACTGAAAAATAAATACGGAGTGGCTGGGATTGCCCTTTTGTGTTCCGTTCTATGGGGGAGTGCTTTTCCGGTTCTTAAGGTCACCTATGGGGAAATGGCCTTCACCCCTGAAGATTATGGGGCTAGGATTATTCTGGCTGCCATCAGGTTTATGTTAGCGGGATTGGTCTTGCTTATAGTTGTTTGGTTTGGGATGGGGGGTACCATTAGAGTGGAGCGAAGGTTTTGGCCTTCTATAGTTATTCTAGGAATCTTACAGATATCCCTTCAGTACTTTTTCTTTTATAATGGATTGGCCAAGACCACCGGAATGAAAGGTGCGATCCTCCAATCCAGTAGTGTCTTTTTCGTAGTCCTCCTGGCTCATCTTTTTTATAAGAATGATAAGTTGAATTGGAAAAAGGCCTTTGGGTTAATTACCGGCTTTGTTGGGATTATCCTAGTGAACTGGGGTCAGGAAGTAAATCTTAGTTTTTCTTTTACTGGGGAAGGATTTCTAATCTTAGCTGGGGCTACCAGTGCAGCCGCTACGATCATAGCTAAAAACCTTACACGGGATATCAATGCCTTTTTACTTACAGGTTGGCAGATGGTGATCGGTGCCGCGTTACTTTTTGTGGTAGGATTCTGGGACAGGGGAACGATAGTACTCGATTTTACTCCTCTGGCAGGGGGGCTTTTGGTGTATTCGGTGTTCTTGTCCGCAACGGCATTCTCCTTATGGTATGCTCTTCTTAAATACAATAAGGCTGGGGAGATAGCCGTTTATAGGTTTATGATCCCGGTATCAGGGGCTCTCTTATCAGCTGTGTTCATTCCCGGAGAGGAGTTTAACAAGACTGTCATTCAGGCCCTTCTCCTCGTTGCTATCGGGATCTTCGCAGTGAATTATTCCTCGAGGTCTACTAATGGTATCTAATATCAATAAAAAATTAATCACTCGCAAAATAAGATTATGTCAATAAGATTAGAACCCAGATCTTAAAAGAAATGGGTTCTAATAATTTAGCAATGTCCAAATATCAAGGATTTTTAACATGTTATTCAAAATCGTAACCAAAATTGTGTCTTCTTCTGTTAAATAAGCTGGAGTTATAGTTCATATAAGGGAATGGGTTTTGCTCCATAGGTTGCTCGAAATTATTTTGCATTGGATCAGGATGAGGGGTTTGTTGGGGGACTTGAAGAGGAGCTACAATATTGGTAAGCTTAGGGTTTATCTTTTTTGTTTTCTTGGGTCGGATTAGATCTTTTAAGTTTTTGACTTTTTTCTTAGGCTTTTTTGAAATGGTTTCTTGTGTAGCCTCAGCTTTCACGATTGAATTAGTCGGGGAGGATACAATACTATTCAGGGAACTGTTAGGGGGAGCACTTAGATTGACCTTTAATAGCGTTCTGTTCAGGTACGGATAGGCAATTTTATTAAAAAGGAAAGTACCGGTTTTACGAGCAAGTGGGAGACCTATTCTTCTTGCAATAGGGAGACCTACCTTTTTTGCAAGGGGGATGCCGATTTTTTCAGCAGCTAATGGTCCAACCCTAGGACCAAGTTCCCTCATGACAATAGGAACTATTTTTTGCAAAAGATAGGAGGTTTGAGTTGACTCCATAATATTACCTCCTTA
>CALBJS010000125.1 GCA_937892995.1 uncultured Peptococcaceae bacterium
TATAAAAAACTGAAAATCAAGGATCAAAAAACAAGATGGGGGAGATGTTCCAATAAGGGGAACATCAATCTGAATTGGCGGATTATCATGGCCCCTAATCAAGTGATAGCTTACGTGATCATCCACGAATTAACACATTTAAGATATATGGATCATTCCAAGGACTTTTGGAGTACAGTGGAACATTATCTTCCTGACTACAAAAAATGGAAAAAGTGGCTCGCTGAAAACGGTAAGGAACTTACCCTGGTTTCTGAGCCTTTAGCAGATTCGGAAGAAGCCTAAAAATGACATTTCTTTATTTTAACCAAATTGGAGAATCTTTCTCCAATTATTTTTTTGGAAAATATATCAATGTAAAGTAATCTCCACTTAAGGCAATAATAATTAATAATCTTTAAGGAGGTGATTTTCAACTATGCCCGAGTATAAAGATCAGTTTATATCCCAAACACCGTCAGTCCCCAAAGTCAAAGATTCGATTCTTGTCGGCCTTCTTGGAGGCTTATTCGGAACTATCTGTCTCGATCTTGCCAACCTTTTCAGTCGTAAAAACAAGAAAACCGAAACTTTATACGGGCGTCTAACAGGTTCAATCTTAACTAGAGGTTTTAACGCTAAAAAATCAAGTACCTTTAGCTTTGGACAATTTATTCATATGGTAACAGGTGCTTTGACCGGAATACCCCTTGTTTATCTCTTAAAAAAGACAGGAAAGGACCATCAGATTATCAAAGGCGGTGCTTATGGTACTTTGGTTTGGGCTTTCTATTATGTTCTGGGAATCAAATCAGGTATGTTTAATACCCGGCCAAAGCAAAACAAAGTGCATGTCGCCAGTTTCTGGCAAAACATCCTTTTCGGAGTTACTGCTAGCCAAGCTATTGTTTCCCTGGCCCATCCTTCCGTTTTTCGGAAACAAGATTTAAGATTGGCTAACCCTAAGAGACCTGTTCCTACTATTCCGACTTGGGGTCTTCCCCATTACACAGATAACAAGACAGAAAAAACTATTCATTAAAACCTTAAAACTCTAAAAATAAAAACAGGGAGTACTTTTTACCTTTAAGCAGGTAAACAAACCACCCCCTGTTTTTATATTTTCTTATTTAAGTCTAAAAAGTTTTTGAGCATTTTCGCTTGAGAACTGAGCTGCTTTCTCAAAAGGGATCCCTTTAAGTTCCGCTATCTTTTTGACCACTTCTCGTACATAAGCAGGTTCATTCCGTTTACCTCGATAAGGCTCCGGGGTAAGATACGGGCAATCTGTCTCTACTACAAATCTATCTTCAGGAATATTGGTAACTACTTCCACTGCATGGCGAGCATTTTTATAAGTAAGTGGACCTGAAAAAGATAGATAGAAACCCATCGCTAGTAATTCTCTGGCCATCTCCCATGAACCTGAATAGGAGTGAAAGACCCCTCCTTCTTGTGGGGGATGCTTCTTCACGATCTGAAGAATATCCCCATGAGCATCCCTATCGTGGATAACCACGGGGAGTCCCATGTCATTTGCCAGCTCCAATTGACGAATAAAGACTTTACGCTGGATATCCCTTGGGGAAAGATCTCGATAATAATCTAAGCCTATTTCCCCCCAAGCGACTACTTTAGGATTCTGAGCAAGTCTTATTAGATGCTCCCAAGTCTTTTCGGTACAACTCTGGGCATTATGGGGATGGATTCCCACTGTAGCATAGATAAATGGATATTTGGTAGCAATATTCACTGCCTCTCCGCTGGAAGGCTCGGAATGAGCAATATTGACCATAGTCTTTACCCCTACTTCCCTGGCCCTCTGGATAACTTTATCCCTATCGGAATTAAACTGTTTATCATCTAAATGTGCATGTGTGTCCCAAATCATTTCACTTGTGCTCCTGATGGTATTTCTTTTTCGAGGGCCAATACTTCGAGTTCTCTATCATGTGAGGCGGCCAAAATCATCCCTTGAGATACTATACCCCTAAGTTTCGCCGGTTTAAGATTTGCAACCAAAATCACTTTTTTTCCGACTAGTTCCTCCGGAGAATAATGCTGGGCTATTCCCGAGACTATTGTCCGGATCTCACTGCCCATCTCTACTTCTAGTTTTAGAAGCTTATCAGTCTTTTCAACTTTTTCCGCCTTAAGAACCTTGACCACCCTCAGATCGACTTTAGCAAAATCATCAATGCTGATCTCTTCTTTAGTTGGAGCTAAATCCTGAGATTTTTCCTGAGATACTTGGGCTGCATTTAGTTCGGCAAGGTATTGAGCTACGTCTATTCTGGGGAAGATCGGTTCACCCTTCCGGATGACAGTACCCGGCTGGATAATATTCCATTTCTCTGCCTGCTCCCAATCACCAAAGAAGTCTTCTCCGCCCAATAAAGGCTTAATCTTTTCAGGTACTCCCGGCATAAACGGGGCACAGAGAATCCCAAGGATTCTAAGACTATCGGCAAAAGTATAAAGTACGGTATGCAGCCTTTCCCGTTTGGCCGGGTCTTTAGCCAGATTCCAAGGGGCGGTCTCATCCACATACTTATTACAACGGCTGATAAACTGCCAAACTGATTCTAAGGCAGCCGCAGGATCACAAGAGAGCATCTTCTCTTCAACACTATTTTTCACTCGGACACTTAAGTCCTTAAGTTCTTTTTCTAACTCTGTATCAGAACCTGGATTAGGAACCTTGCCCTCATTATACTTGACGATCATGGCCAAGGTTCTGGATACGTAGTTTCCCAAGTCATTAGCCAGATCACTATTTAACCTCTCCACCAAGTCATCTTCGGAATAGGTACCATCTGTGCCATATTGCATCTCTCGTAAAAGAAAATAGCGAATAGGATCGGAACCATACCTCCGAAGAAGTTCAAATGAATCTTGTACATTTCCCCGGGATTTAGATATCTTGCCACCCTCCCTGCTTAAGAACCAACCATGACCAAATACCTTCTTAGGTAGGGGGATACCTAAAGCCATCAGAATTATGGGCCAAATAATGCTATGAAAACGCATTATATCTTTTCCAATAAAATGAACATCCGCCGGCCAATACTTATGATAATTCTCCCCATCAGGATAACCCAGGGCTGAAACATAATTAATCAGAGCATCGAGCCAAACATAGACTACATGCTTAGGGTCAAAGGGTACCTTAATTCCCCACTTAAATGTAGTTCGGGAAACACAAAGATCCTCCAGACCACCCTCGATGAATTTAATCATTTCATTACGCCGGGATACCGGCTGAATAAATTCGGGGTTCTCAGCAATATACTGTAAAAGCTTATCCTGATATTTAGACATCTTGAAGAAATAGCTCTCTTCTTTTAATAATTCTACCTCCCGACCACAATCCGGGTTCGGACATTTTCCTTCGGCCAACCTGTTTGCAGTCCAGAATGTTTCACAAGGGGTGCAGTACCAGCCCTCATATTCGGATTTATAGATGTCACCCTGTTCAAAAAGACGATCAAAAATATTCTGAACAACTTTAGCATGACGTTCTTCTGTTGTCCGGATAAAGTCGTCATTAGAGATATTCAGTAACTGCCAAAGTTCTCTGAATTTCCCTACTATCTCGTCAACATAGGTATGCGGATCCATCCCTGCCTTTTCCGCAATTCGGACTATCTTCTGAGCATTCTCATCTGTTCCTGTAAGGAAATAGACATCATCACCCTTCATTCTCCGTAGACGAGCCATGGCATCAGCTGCAATAGTAGTATATGCTGTTCCGATATGTGGGCTCGAATTAGGATAATAGATGGGGGTAGTAATATAGTATTTCATAAGGCACAACTCCTTTTACAATTTACATTTCCTATTTATAGAGCATAATTATCCTCTGAAGCATATGATGCAAATAACTTCCAAGGTATCACTTCCAGACTGAACATCGGACTTCGAATATTGTCTCCGTTTAATATAGGGAGTAACAAGGATTATTGTCAAGTTTTTAATAGCTTTTTTAAGCTATTTGTTCCATATCTCTTAAAAAAACTATAAAAATAAGCCAACATAGTCTTTTTTGCCTATTGACTTTTTTAGGCATGATTGGTAACATAAGGATGCTAATATGTCGAAACTTGTTGTAGAAAGGGGCAAAAACTGTGAAATCTACAGGAATCGTGAGAAAAGTTGATGAACTAGGCCGCGTTGTGTTACCAATTGAACTTCGCAGAACTCTTGGCATCGATGAAAAAGATGCTCTGGAGATATATGTAGATGAGGAAAGGATCGTACTTAAGAAGTATGAACCCGCCTGCGTCTTCTGCGGAAATGCCAGTAATGTACAGGTCTATCGCGGCAAAAATGTCTGTCTTGAATGTGCCTCAGCAATGGGCGCAGTTGCTGCAAGCGAAGTCGCGGCAACCGGAGAAAGCAGAGCCGGTTAATTAAAAATGCAACCTTTGGAAAGGGACGGGAAGGTGATCTACGATTACCTTCCTTTTTCTTTATCTAATCTGGCCTTATAAATAACACTCTTACTTATCCCATATCTCTTGGCGATTACCTTCATTGCTTCCTTCCTGTCTTTGCCTTCCAATTCTAGTTTCCTTAATTCCGTCAGCCAGTCAGCTGGTCCACCTTCTATTTTCTCTTCCTTATAAGGTTCTAAGAGCAGACAACACTCTCCTTTAGGAGGAGTAATCTGAAATCTTACCAAAAGCTCACTTAATAACCCTTTATAAACTGTCTGGTGAAGTTTAGTGAGTTCTCTGGCTACAGCTATCTTCCGTTCCCCCAAGATCTCTAAAATATCTTGGAGGGTGCGAACCAGTCGATGAGGTGCTTCGTAAATGATTATAGTATAGGGGAGCTTGGTAATGCCGGCCAAAGCCTTTTTCCGTTCCTTTTTCTTTAAAGGAAGAAATCCTAAATAGACAAAGCTATCTGTTGGCATTCCTGAGAGGACAAGAGCGGTCAAAGCAGCATTAGGGCCAGGCAAAACATCAATAGCTATATCTTCTTCTAGACACTCCCTAATCAGGATCTGCCCGGGATCGGATATTCCCGGCATTCCTGCATCTGAGATTAAGGCTCCATTCTCACCTTTGTGAAGCCTGGTAATCAACTCTGAGGCTCTCTGTCTTTCGTTGTGTTGATGGTAACTGAGCAGAGGAGTCTTAATCTTATAATGATCGAGAAGTTTCTTGGAATGTCGGGTATCCTCCGCAGCGATAAAATCCACATCCTGAAGAGTCTTCAGGACCCGTAAAGTGATATCCCTTAAATTTCCAATAGGAGTTGCACAAATATAAAGAGTACCTTTTTCCGGCATGATGTCTCCTCCATGGTCAGTCTTTCCTTAAAAAGGCATTACAGAAAAGACAACTCCCTTCCATCGGTTCCCCAAAATAGATATGGCAGACATGAAATCCTTCGCTGTAAAGCTTCTCCAAGTTAACATGTGCTTCTTTCTGGATTCTGGCGGCATTTTTTTGCACTCTGGCAGTATCTGCTTCGGAGACTGCACAAAGTTGTCTTTTTAATTTAACATTTTCTTCTTCCAAGTATTCAATATATTGTCTAAGGCTCTTCACTTCATTTAAAAGTCTGGAAAGATTCTCTTCAACTTCAGAAATCGCTTGGTATAGCTGTCCCAATTCTATTCCTCCGCTTCTTCCGCCGCAAGTCTACGCAATTTTTCCTTACTTTCTTCGTCCCGTACTTCAGCAAAGATGGCTTTATCTTGCTCCGTATTATTATGACAACCATCCCGACAATCATAGCAACCGTTCTCATACTTGAGACAGCACATTAAACGTCCACAAATGCCGGATATCTTAGTTGGATTAAGAGAAAGATTCTGGTCTTTAGCCATCCTGATGGAGACAGGTTCGAAATCCCCTAAAAAGGATGCACAACATAACTCCCTGCCACAAGATCCCAATCCTCCCAGCATTTTGGCCTCATCCCTAACCCCAATCTGCCTTAATTCTATCCTGGTCCGAAATACTGCAGCTAAATCCTTAACCAGTTCCCTAAAATCAACTCGTCCTTCGGCCGTAAACGAAAAAATTATCTTATTCCCATCGAAAGTATATTCCACATCGATGAGCTTCATAGGGAGCTTATGGGCGGCAATCTTGGCGATGCATATTTGAAATGCTTCCTTTTCTTTCTTTGCATTGTTGTGATACTGTTCTTCATCTTGTAACGTTGCCTTGCGCAACACATCTTTCAAAGGCATGACAAGCTCTTGTTCGGGAACTTCACGCAAAGGGAGAAGCACTTTTCCATATTCCACGCCTCGAGCAGTTTCCACTATTACATTATCATCAGCCTTTAAATCTTGACCACCGGGAAGAAAATAATAGATCTTACCGGCCTTTTTAAAGCGAATACCTACCACTTTAGCCAATTTTAGTTCCTCCCAGTTTCATATGTTTGAGTACCAGTACTTCCAAGGCCAGCCTGTGATTTACTTGTCTTCTTATAACCTCGATAGTTTGCCTAATCTCTGTTAAAACTTGAGGAGATACCTGACCCTTAAGCACCATTTTCTTAATAATGACGGCCAATACTTGGAGAAATATCTGGCACTCCTCCTTTTCCAGGGGGAATAGTCCGAAAGCTTTTATAAAATCCCCTGATTCAATAGTATCAAAGTACTTCTCAAGCCATCTCTGGACATGATCTGGGCTATGTTCTTGGATTGCTCGGGCTAAGTCGGGGTCTCCCCCGCTTAGCCGAAACTCTTCTCGCTCCTCTCCCCATTCTTCCTCGTCCGGTGGGGAAAAGTAGACTAGTTGGGCTCGGCTTTGCAGAGTATCGATGATCCCTTCTGCATTTCCAGAGCTAAAAATTATAATCGTGTTCTCCGGAGGCTCTTCGGCAATCTTCAAGAGGGCATTCGCTGCCGGGAGAGTAAGTTTGTCCGCTTCTTCAATCAGACAAATCCTATATCTCGCTTCATAAACCTTACGATATATCTTCTTTTGCAAAGAGAATACCTGCTCAATGCCTATCGAAGTTTTTTGAGGCCTTACTATCTGAATATCAGGGTGGTTACCCGACCGGATTTTTTTGCATACCGAGCATTCCCAGCAAGGTCTATGCTCCCCTTTACAGTTTAACACGCCAGCTAGCTCAAGAACAGCCCTTCGTCTTTCCTTTGTTCCACTACCGTGAAAAAGAAAGAGGTGTGCTATCCTGCCTTCTAAGGCGGCTTCTTTTAACACCCTAAAATTTATACTCATCTAACTCTCACCTCATTTATCCACTATCAGAATTTCTCCCCGCCCGAAGCCCTGCCAACCTTGCCAATTATACTCTTCCGCCCTAAACAGGTAGTCCAGTACACCGGAGGTAATCTCTTCCCCGCTTGCCACTAATGGGATTCCGGGTGGATAAATAGAGATGGTCTCGCCGGCGATTTTCCCTAAAGAATCCTTTAATTTTACTATCCTCTTAGGGGCTAACCAAGCTTCGCGGGGCGTTATCCGTACCGGTGGGAGTAAAGGCTTAGTTTTTTCTTTATTTCTGGAGGTTAGTCCGGTGTCTGTCTTAGGAAGATAACTTTTAACCAAGCTTTCCAACGCCCTACACAGAATCCTTACCTCTTCAGGTCTACTCCCTATTCCTAGCATAAAAAGAATATTATTATCATCCCATAATTCCGGTTCAATAAGGAAAGAAGACCTCAAAACATGAACAGCTTCCGCTGCCCCAATTCCCAAGGAAGAGACATTTACCAAAATTTTAGACCAGTCAACTTCTTTTATTCCGTACTTACCGACGTCTTTGGCAGTCAAAAGTCTTAAAGGACCATCTAGTTTTTCCTGTAAACTTAATACTTCTCCATAGAGATCTTCCCAAGAGTGCCTATTTTCCAAATTACTAATAGCGTTCTCTAAGGAAGCCATAAGTAAATAGCTGGGGCTGGAAGTCTGCAGAAGTTCTAAGGATCTTCTTAAGGATGATCTATCGACTCTTTCTCCCTGAATATGCAACATCCCTGCTTGAGTGAGTGCCGCCAAAGTCTTATGGGTACTATGGAGCACAAGGTCTGCTCCCTGTTCCACTGCACCCCGGGGAAAAAGGTTATCCCTAAAGTGAGAACCGTGAGCCTGATCAACCAGGATGGGAACAGTAGGGATTTCCGTATCCCTCCGCTTAATAATTGAATCTAAGTCAACAGCTGTTCCATAGTAGCTAGGATTAGTAAGATGGAAAGCTCCGACTTGGTCATAATTATCAACATATTCTTCGCTATCTAGTCCCAAAGGCAAATTAAAATCAGGATGGATAATCGCCGGAACATATTCGGGGGTCAACCCCGAATATGTTCCAGCGATTATCCATC
>CALBJS010000126.1 GCA_937892995.1 uncultured Peptococcaceae bacterium
GCCCATCCCATCACTATGAAGATGACCTTCGGTGAAGATGCCAGGATATTCGGGGCTCAGGCTGTAGGCCATAAAGGAGTAGAGAAAAGGATTGATGTTATAGCCACGGCTATCAAGGGTAAATTAAATATTTATGATCTGCAAGATTTGGAGCTATCTTATGCACCTCCATATTCTTCGGGAAAGGATCCGGTTAATATCCTAGGATATGCGGCTTCCAATATCTTAGATGGCATGCTTAAAACTATCCAGTATTATGAAGTAGACCAGTTAACGGCTGCAGGGAATATCTTGGTCGATGTCCGTCAGCCTGAAGAATTAAGTTTGGGAGGGATCAAAGGAGCTATTAATATCCCTCTTCCCCAATTACGTAGCAGACTTGAAGAGTTACCTAAAGATAAGCCTATCTATATTACCTGCCAAATAGGTTTAAGGGGATACTTAGCGGTCAGAATTCTAGCCCAGAATGGCTATGAGGCTATAAATCTGGACGGAGGGTATAGGACTTATGCTAGTGTTTATGGTATTTCGAGGAAAGAGAAAGAGGATTGTAAGGTAAGAATAGATGATACCGGGGAAGCCTTCCTGGAATGTCCCGGTCCTTCAGCTTAATGAGCGAATTTATTATCTTAGAAAAAAATATGTTTTTAATACTAAGGGACTATAGTGTCGGGTGCTTAGAGACTAAATGGAGGTTATGGTGTTAACACAGAAATTAGAAATCACAGGGATTCTCATGGTAGGTGGAGAAAGTCGGAGGATGGGTAAGAATAAGGCTTTTTTGGAGATAGATGGAAGACCGCTTATCGAGAGAAGTTTAGAAGTACTTAGTGGGGCTTGTCGGGAAGTGTTAATTAGCAGTAGAGAGGTTAATGCTTACACCGGGTACGGTTTTAAGGTGGTACCGGATATCATTAAAGGCAAAGGCCCATTGGGAGGTCTTTATTCTGTCATGCAGCAGGCAAGTTACGATTACCTATTCTTGGTTGCATGTGATATGCCTTTGCTAAATGAAAAAGCAATAAACTTTTTCTATCGCAAGGTGGAAAATAATATTGCCGTGGTACCCGATGTATTAGGAAAGTGGCACCCCTTGCATGCTTTTTATAATAAGATGCTCTTATCCTTGATTCAGGATAGGATTTATGAAGATAAATTATCTCTGATAGATCTTGTAAAAGTGTGTAAGGCTAGAATAGTAGGGCTTACTGAGGAGGCAATGTCTGACCGGGATAGAAAAATAATCGAGCAAAGCTTCTGGAATGCTAATACCCCGGAGGAATGGGAATTTATTCGAAAGAAAGTAAAACCAAGTACAAATTCCTCCTTATATTTTGAATAAAATAGGAAATATTCGGTTATTATATAATTGTCTTTAGCTTCGAACCCCTTAGAAGATAAGGCTTTTATTTAAATCTTATAGGAAAGGTAAGTAATAACGTGAAATAATGAGGAGGATAGCTATAATTGATGATAATCATGCTTCAAGGGAGTTGCATAACTACCAATCCTTGCATATTATTATACCTAGATATTAGCACTCATCTTAATTGAGTGCTAACAATAATGTTAAACTAAGGTTTTAAGGAGGGAATTTCAATCATGAATCTAAAACCGTTGGCAGATAGGGTGATTATCAAAGCTGTCCCGTCTGAAGAAAGGACAAAAAGTGGCATTATTATGCCGGATACTGCTAAGGAAAAACCCCAGGAAGGGAAAATCGTGGCAGTAGGCCCAGGCAAGGTGGAAAAAGGGGAAAGAATACCCCTGGAAGTAAAAGTAGGTGACCGGGTAATCTATTCCAAATATGCCGGCACGGAAGTGAAATACGATGGTGAGGAATACTTAATTCTAAGGGAATCAGATATTCAAGCAATAGTAGGATAGCTTAACTATTGTTATTAAAATCATGGATAGAAATGTATAATTATAAAGGAGGAATATGTTGTGGCAAAACAAATGGTTTTTAATGAAGAAGCCCGCCATGCTTTAGAGCGTGGTGTTAATAAATTAGCGGAAGCTGTCCGCATAACTCTTGGACCAAAAGGTCGTAATGTGGTACTTGATAAGAAGTTTGGTTCACCTATGATTACTAATGACGGTGTTACCATTGCTCGTGATATCGAATTAGAAGATGCCTTTGAGAACATGGGTGCCCAATTAGTTAAAGAAGTTGCAACAAAGACGAATGATGTTGCTGGTGATGGCACTACTACAGCTACAGTTTTGGCCCAGGCTATTATTCGTGAGGGTCTGAAGAACGTTGCAGCCGGCGCTAATCCTATGGAAATCAAACGCGGGATTGAGAAAGCTGTCGAGGCAGTAGTAGAAGATATCAAGGCTAATGCTAAAACAGTAGAAAGTAAGGCATCTATTGCCCAAGTTGCCTCTATTTCAGCTGGGGATACGGAGATCGGCGAACTTATTGCTGAAGCTATGGAGAAAGTTGGTAAAGATGGCGTAATCACTGTTGAAGAAGCCAAAGGCATGACCACCGAACTAGAAGTCGTCGAAGGAATGCAGTTTGACCGTGGATACGTTTCCGCTTATATGATTACTGATACCGACAAGATGGAAGCGGTATTAAATGATCCTTATATCCTGATTACAGATAAGAAAATAACTTCCATTCAGGATATTCTTCCAATCTTAGAAAAAGTAGTTCAAGTTGGCAAACCTCTCTTAATTATTGCTGAAGATTTAGAAGGGGAAGCATTGGCAACAATTGTTGTTAACAAGCTTCGTGGAACTTTCACAGCTGTTGCTGTAAAAGCACCTGGCTTTGGGGATCGCCGTAAAGCAATGCTTGAAGATATCGCAGTTCTGACAGGTGGCCAAGTTATTACTGAAGACCTTGGTTTGAAGTTAGAAAACACAACCATTGAAATGTTGGGAAGCTGTCGTCAAGTTATCGTAAGTAAAGAAGAAACTACAATAGTTGATGGGACAGGTAAAACAGAGGCCATCAATGGACGAGTTGAGTCTATTAAAAAAATGATCGAAGAAACTACTTCAGATTTTGATCGGGAAAAACTGCAAGAACGTCTGGCAAAACTTTCCGGTGGTGTAGCCGTAATTCAGGTTGGGGCTGCGACCGAAACAGAAATGAAAGAAAAGAAACTTCGTATTGAAGACGCTTTAGCAGCTACCCGTGCAGCTGTGGAAGAGGGAATCGTAGCAGGTGGCGGTGCATCCTTTATTGATGCTGTTGCTGCCCTTGATAAATTAAGTGTCGCTGAGGATCAAAAAACCGGTGTTTCTATTGTCCGCAGGGCTCTAGAAGAACCTGTTCGTCAGATCGCTAATAATGCTGGACTTGAAGGTTCTGTTGTTGTCGAAAAAGTGCATAATAGCGATAGAGGTGTTGGCTTTAATGTCATGAATGAAAAATATGAAGACATGATTAAAGCCGGAATAGTGGATCCCGCGAAGGTTACCCGTTCAGCTTTACAGAATGCTGCTTCCATCTCCGCTATGCTTCTTACCACAGAATGCCTGATTGCAGATCTTCCTGAGAAAGAAAATCCTGCTGCAGCTATGGCTGGTATGGGTGGCATGGGTGGTATGGGCGGTATGGGCGGCATGATGTAAGAAAGAATTCCCAAACCCGCTCATAACAAAGCTTTCAGCTTCTATGACCTTTGAAGAAATTTCAGGGGTAACAAAAGGATCACATTTCAGATAGAAAGAACAATACCCTCATAAGGTATGGCATAATATAAAAATCCTAGAGGTTTCTCATTAGTTCACTGAACTTTTGGGAAGCCTCTTTCTTCTTGTTTTACCTAGATGTTATGCTCTTATGAGGTTAAGAGTGTTAAGTGTAATCAGATGACTCAGAAATGAAATCCAATAAGTATACACATAGAGCAAGCATTATAAGAAATAAGTATATTTTAAAGCAGGAATTTCCAGTACTACCTTGGTTAAGATTAACATATTATTAGGTAAGATTCCGCCGGGAGGGCAAAGTATGAAAAAAAGGATACTTTTGGGTGCTATAGTTTTAGTTATCCTGCTTGTCGCAGGGGGGATATTTATATTTTTCCGCCAACCGGATCCTCAGCAAATGGCGATTCTTGGGCTGGAAAACCTAGGTAAGGCCAATTCCTTTTCCTATAGTATTCTTCAGCAACAGTCGGTTGACGGACAAAACCGCCTATTAAGCAGGATTACCGGGCATAAAAGTGGTGAGAATATTCATATCCAAGGGCAGCTAGCAGGAAGCGAAGTAGAGATGATTAAAATCAACGATACTCTCTACAATAAAGACCCATTTAGTAAAGAATGGATAAGGTTCAACGATGTTTCAATTGCCCAGAAGGTTTTCCTGGTGGAACTCGATCCTTTGGCTACCTTACAGCTAAAAGAGATTGGAGAGGTGATGCCTAACGGAAATGAGGAGTTTAACGGTAAAAAGTGTTGGGTATATACTCTAAAACCAAGTGTTCAGAATCAGATGATTGAAAGATTTTGGTCTGACTTCGAGTATAAGTTATTTATTACTAAGACAACCAAAACTGTCTCTAAAGCAGAGGTGAAAGCTAAGAATAAAGAAACAGGGGAACCCATGGCCATCGTGCTGGAATTCGATGATATTGGAAGAAAGATATCGATTCAACCTCCGGACGATGTTAGGTAAATAACCTTAGTTGGATCACAGGAAGGCGTAATTTGAACGCCTTCCTTTTAATTTTAAGTTAGATAATCAAGATATTACTACCTGTGAACCTTTTATGATATAATGCAGTAGGAAATTTAAATTTGCGGAGTGGATAATTATGGAAAAACTTATCGCTAAGGTATTAATAACTGAGGAAGAACTGAAAAAAAAAGTGGTTGAATTAGGCGAAGAAATAACCAATGATTATCGTGGCCAGGAGCTTTTAATTATAGGTATTTTAAAAGGGGCAGTACCATTTTTGGCAGACCTCATTCGAGAGATTAAGATTCCCTTGAGGTATGATTTTATGGCTGTTTCCAGCTACGGGGCTTCTACTAAATCTTCTGGAGCGGTGAGGATTCTTAAAGATTTGGATACCAGTGTAGAGGACAGGCATGTTCTTATTCTAGAGGATATAGTGGATACCGGGCTTACATTAAAGTATCTTAAGGAGAATCTAGCTAGAAGGCAACCCTTAAGTCTTAAGATCGTGACTCTCTTGGACAAGCCTGGAAGAAGGGAAGCAGAAGTACAGCCAGACTATTACGGTTTCGTAATTCCAAATGAATTCGTAGTAGGTTACGGACTGGACTTCAATGAAATTTATAGGAACCTTCCTTATGTAGGGGTACTTAAACCTGAAGCTTATCAGAAGCAAGAATAATGGTTTGAGGAAAAAAGCCGGAAATTTCCGGCTTTTTTTCTTGGGACGAAGTGAACCCTTGTCCAAATTACGTCTTATTATAATGAGAGCATAAAGAAGTTAGGGGATAAATGAGTATGAAGAGAAGTTCAGGGATACGGGATACAAAATATTAAGGAGTCTTGGCCACTTTGTTTATTGACCTTTTCCTTAAGGGTATGAATCGTCTTGAGATGGCACGTTCCTGGCAATATGTATTTCAATTTACCGGCTTGTTAATAATTCTTTCTATCGTGTTCATTAAGCAACATGTCATTATTGATGTATTTTCCGGGATAATTCTAGCGGAAGTAATAAATAGAATGATAACTGCTTTACAGCAAGAGAAAATGGTTATGAAACAGGAACATTTTTGATTGTTAATTTTAATATTTGCGGATACTTGTTAACTTCTGGTATAATTATTCACGCATTGAAAGGATGATAATATGGAACGAGAACTTATTTTGGTTCTGGATTTTGGCGGTCAGAACAATCAAATTATTGCTCGAAAAGTGCGAGAAGCAAAGGTTTATTCTGAGATGATCTCTTATAAAACGTCGGTCAAGCAGATCAAAGCCTTAAATCCCCAAGGGATAATTTTAGCGGGAGGACCGACTGGTGTGACTAAAGAAGGCACGCCGGAAATAGACACTGGTATTTATGAATTAGGCATCCCGATTTTAGGTACGGATTATGGGAAGCAGCTTATTAAAAATACCCTTGAGGGGCAAGCAATGCTAGAGGAGTTCCTCTATAAAGTTTGTGGCTGTAAGGGCGACTGGACCATGGAGTCTTTTATTCAATTTCAAGTGAATGAGATCAGGAAAAGAGTTGGAGATAAAAAGGTCTTATGTGCCTTAAGCGGCGGTGTAGATTCTTCGGTGGCAGCGGTATTGGTGCACAAAGCAGTAGGAGATCAACTTACTTGTATTTATGTTGATCATGGCTTTATGCGCAAGGATGAGTCTGCACAGGTTAAGAAAACCTTTACGGAACAGTTTCATCTTAATCTAGATTTCGTAGAGGCCGGAGAACGCTTCCTCTCCAAGATTAAAGGAATCTCGGATCCGGAACAAAAACGCAAAGCCATTGGTACCGAATTTATTCGGCTTTTTGAAGATGAAGCTCGTAAATTGGGAGTCATTGATTTCCTAGTTCAGGGAACGGTTTATCCGGATGTCATCGAGAGCGGAACGGATACGGTAGAAACTATCAAAAGTCACCATAATGTGGGGGGGCTGCCCGAAGATATGCAGTTTCAATTGATTGAACCCCTTCGAACGCTCTTTAAGGATGAAGTTCGCCAAGTTGGTTTCGAGTTAGGATTACCGGAAGAAATAGTCTGGAGGCAACCATTTCCCGGCCCGGGACTAGCTATTCGTGTGATCGGAGAAGTGACCGGGGAGAAACTTAGCTATGTACGGGAAGCGGATGCCATCGTTCGGGAGGAAATACAGAGAGCCGGTCTCCACCGAGATGTCTGGCAATACTTTGCAGTGCTGCCCTCTGTACGTAGTGTGGGCGTGATGGGGGATAGCCGAACTTATGGTTATCCTATAGTTCTAAGAGCAG
>CALBJS010000127.1 GCA_937892995.1 uncultured Peptococcaceae bacterium
ACCAGGTCCCATCGCTAACCCCGGACATGCTTCCTTGAATGCCGTACTCTACCCGGAGAAAACGGATTATTTATTCTTTGTAGCTAAGAATGATGGCTCTCATGCCTTTGCTATTACTTATAATGAACATTTGAGTAATGTTAGTAAGTACCAGTAGTTGGATTGCACTAAATTCATAATGGCTTATTAACGGTTCCTTGCTTTATGGCCAAAGCTATTATTCAGAAATGCTAAATAATAACTTACGGACGATTAAAATAAGCTCCCATATAAGTAAATGGGAGCTATCTTTAATAGTTATTGTCTTTACAACTAAGCATCTTATTTCTTGTGCATCATTTCAAAGATCTGTCCTACATCTTTGTCACCGCGGCCGGATAGGTTGACGATCAGAATCTGATTCTTTGACATCAGAGGGGCGAGCTTCAAAGCGTAGGCTACAGCGTGGGCACTTTCCAGGGCAGGGATAATCCCCTCGGTACGGCAAAGGGTGTGGAAGGCTTCCAGGGCTTCCTCATCAGTGATGCTTACATATTCTGCTCTGCCGATATCATGAAGGTAAGAATGCTCGGGGCCAACTCCGGGATAATCCAGACCGGCGGATATGGAGTGGGTAGCGAGAGGTTCTCCTTGTTCATCAGCCATTAGATAACACTTGAAGCCGTGGATAATTCCAGGCTTACCTGCACAGATCGAAGCTGCATGACTTCCGGTTGTCAGGCCTTTGCCGGCTGGCTCAACTCCAATCAATCGTACCCCTTCCTCTAGAATGAATTCGGCAAACATTCCTATAGCATTGCTGCCACCACCTACACAGGCTAAAACGGCATCGGGAAGTTTACCTTCAGCCTCCAGGATCTGAGCTCTGGCTTCCCTGCTAATTATGGATTGGAAGTGCTTAACCATGGTCGGATAGGGATGAGGGCCAACTGCTGATCCTAACATATAAAAAGTATCTTTATGATTCTGGACGAGGTCTTCGAGAGCAACATCGACGGCATCTTTTAAAGTACGGGTTCCTCTGGTGACCGCTACCACTTTGGCACCTAAAAGTTCCATCCTGAAAACGTTGAGAGCTTGCCGTTTAGTATCTTCTTCACCCATATAGATGGTGCAATCCATGTCAAAGAGAGCACAAGCAGTTGCTGTGGCTACACCGTGTTGGCCCGCACCAGTTTCGGCTATAATTCTTTTGAGACCTATTCTTTTGGCTAAAAGTGCTTGGCCGATAGTGTTGTTAATCTTATGAGCACCGGTGTGATTGAGATCTTCGCGTTTTAAATAAATCTTAGCTCCGCCAAACTTATTGGATAGTTTCTCTGCAAAATACAAAGGATTGGGACGACCGATATACTGCTTAAAGTAATAAGCGAGCTCCTTATTGAATTCAGGGTCGTCTTTGAACTTTTCAAAAGTATCTGCCAAGGTGTCCATAACACTTTGCAGATCCGGGGGAATGAAGCTCCCACCGTATTCACCGAAATAACCTTTCCCCATTGTCATAAAAATACCTCCATTAATTTTAGTTTTATATAGGAAATTGGATTACGATTCTCATCTTTCTTTAAGGGATCTTGAAGAAAAACTTTCCATAGTAGGTAATGCTAGAGCAATTTTGTAGAATGGTATAAAGTAGACCTGCATAGTATTTGGGAGAGTGGAGTTACAAGTTTCAAGGTAAATAAAAAAAGCCTTCTGTCTGTAAGGACAAAAAGCTCACTTTCGTGGTACCACCTTGCTTCGCATTTATCTTGGTTTCAAAACCAAAACAAATGCCTTTAACCAGATACGGAGCAAATTACTCGATATCCTGTTCCTGTAACGGGAAACCCCCGGCATCACCTAATCGGTCGCATACACCTTTCGGATTGCGGCTCAGAGACCCATTCCATCCAAGGGTTCGTATCAGACTTCCACTATCTCTGACTCGCTAAAACTACCATTTTGGATTTACTATTTCTCTTCAAGGCCTTATAGATTCATTTTTATGAATTTTACTACACAGAAGTACTTTGGTCAAGGGGGAGTCAATAAACTTTTAAAACAAATTTTACCTTTTGGCTGACGTGCTTTATAATACTTTAGAGAAGTAGAAGATATCAATTTATTTTTTTCTTGGAAGAATGATCTTGAAAAGATTCGGAGGAATTATGAAAAAACCTGAGATTCTTGCTCCAGCCGGCGATCTGGAGAAATTAAGATTTGCCTTTGCTTACGGAGCCGATGCCGTTTATGCCGGAGGAAGTTCTTTCGGCTTAAGAGCATATGCCGGTAACCTGAATGAAGAGGATATGTGGCTCGGAGTTGAGTATGCCCATAAGCTTAAACGAAAGTTATACATAACCGTTAACATCTTTGCCCATGAACAGGATTTTGCTGCACTTAAAGCTTACTTACAGTTTCTGAGTGTAATTCAAGTTGATGGAATTATTGTTTCCGATCCCGGAGTATTGGCTATGGTGAGGGAAGAAGCACCAGAATTGGCGGTCCATCTCAGCACCCAGGCTAATTGTACCAACTCTTACAGCTCCAACTTCTGGTTTTCTCAGGGCGTACAGAGAATTGTACTCGCCAGGGAACTAACCTTGGAAGAATTGAAAAACCTGCGACCTAAGGCAGAAGGCGAGCTGGAAATCTTCATTCATGGGGCGATGTGTATGTCCTACTCGGGACGCTGTCTCCTAAGTAATTATTTAACAGGGCGGGATGCTAACCGAGGGGAATGTACCCATCCTTGCCGTTGGGGTTATGCTTTGGTGGAGGAGAAACGGCCTGGCCAATACTTTCCTTTGGAAGAGGATGATCGGGGGAGTTATATTTTCAATTCTCATGATCTTTGCCTCTTGCCCTATTTACCCTTACTTAAGGAATTGGATTTAGCAAGTTATAAGATTGAGGGCAGGATGAAAAGTGCTTACTATGTAGCCAGTACGGTAAAAGTCTACCGGGAAGCCGTGGATGTCCTTTGGGAACAAGGAGGGGATGAATTTAAGAGGAGATTGCCTGCCTGGCTCACCGAAATCGAAAAAGTGAG
Source organism: uncultured Peptococcaceae bacterium (assembly GCA_937892995.1). GTDB lineage: Bacteria > Bacillota > Desulfitobacteriia > Desulfitobacteriales > Syntrophobotulaceae > CALBJS01. Next base: position 3,035 of record CALBJS010000127.1, read on the forward strand.
CCATCGGGATTATTCTACCGGCTTCCTTTTCGGCAAACCGGGTGTCGAAGCCCATAATATTAAGACTTCTAACTATATCAGAGAATACAGTTTTGTCGGTAAAGTGCTGGATGATGAGGAAGACCAAGAATTAGGTAATAATGAAGATGACTACTGGATCGAACAGCGGAATAATTTCCGGGTAGGGGATGAAGTGGAGGTTCTCACGCCAGAAGGAAATCCTTGGACTTTTCGGGTTACTAGCTTAAGGGATGTAGATGGAGAAAAAATAGAAGTAGCCAGACATCCTCAGCAGAAATTAAGAATAGCTTCTCCGAAACCTTTAAAACCGTTCGATATTCTGCGTAAGGCAAAATAGCTTTTAGGCCACAAGACAAAGTCAAAGAATAAAGAGATTTTATTTAGAAATTAGGCTTATATGGCCCTGGAAAATCGATATTGCGTCAACTTTAAAATAGGCCTAGAGTCCTAGTTGCCATAATTGTATAAACAAAAATAATTATTTGTGGAATTTAAAGAATTGTCTATATGTTTCTATCGAATAAGTAACGAAATAATTTATTAGCTTCAGCCCTTAAAAAGAAAGAGGAAAATAATAACTATGAAATCTAATAATAACGATAAGGAAAACCCCTGGAGTGATTGCGATATGCTGGTTAAAGCTAGGGTTCCCCGCTCAGAAATCCAGCTCCTGGCAAAATACGTAGAAGGACTTGGTCATTTAGGTGTGATCACTACGATTGACCGCCTGAATGGGGAGGTACTCATTCAGACTACTAAGCACTGTTGGCCGGATCTTAAAAGCATTATTAAAGAATTACCATTGGCTATCGAATTAGAATGAATAATATAGATGTTAAAAACTAGGATATTACTTGATTAACGAATAAGCAACGCGAATGTGTTTGCAACAGCTAAATATCCCGATTATTGATATTAACCGAATTGCAGTGACGGAAGAGGTTCTTCAGCTTCGACCCGAAGCTGTTGCTCGTAAATGTGAAGTAGTACCGATCGACGACATCACTATGGAGATTAAATGGAGGTTTTGACCTAGTTTAGCACAAAGGGGAGCGTATTTTTATGAAAAAATATTGGCTGGCTGTCATTAGCGATAGTGACTTGACTGTGGCTAGAGTCGCAGTCGGAACAAATAATGTGATGAAAATTATGTCTCTGTCCGAATATAAAGTAAGTGTGAAGAATACAGAGGCTGGAGGAGTTTTAAGTCAGGAATTTGCCGAGATAAAAAGTTGGTTACAGGAGTTAAATATCCCTTTAAAAAAATTAAAAATTACAGTATCAAGTCTTGGCTTGATAACCAGGGTGATAACTCTTCCTCAGATGTGTAATGACGATCTGGAAAAACTAATTTTCTTAAACGCTAATAAATACTTTACAATAAATGTCTATAATTATATTATCGATTATAAAATCTTAAATAGATATTGGGAAAATGAAAGACAGATGGTTAAAGTTCTTCTTGCTGCCTTTCCTAAAGAGAGAATGCGGAAAGTTTGGTCTCTATGTCAGTATTTAGGGTTTGAACCAACTGTAATTGATTTGACTGCGGATTGTCTTACTAGGATTTACTCCCGACTCATAGATAAAAACCAAGTGAAAAATCAAGCAATTCGTTCCCCGGAAAGTGCGAAGTTTAGTTCTTGGTCCGGGGATGTGGCTATAATTTCGCTCCGGGCTAAGCAGATTGAATTCGTACTTCTGGAAAATGGTATTTTCTTTTTATACTCTGATATGGAGTTCAATACTCAAGCCATAGGTGACCGTTACTTCCAAAATGTTGGAGACGCATCTTCTTATGAAACTACCGTTAACCACAATACTTTGACTAAAGAGCTTTTTGAGCAGACTGATTGGGAAGAACATCAAAAAGTAGAGCAACCCGAATCTTTTCAGGAACGGGATCGCTTTCTAAATGGATTAATTGAGCTAGGAAATGAGCATGTAAATTCTCAGGAATTATCGGAATTGCAAAAGTCACAAGCCTTAGAGGAATTGGCAAACGATCAAGATAATGAGTTACATATGGAGATACCCGCTGAGGAAGAAGATAATAATCAGATTCCCAAAGGTGAGTTTGGTTTGGAAGATGACGTTTTTTTGAACGAGGATTCGCCGTGGCTAGGAGGTTTTCAGGAAGAAGTTAGCGAATCCACTGAATTGCCGATCATTTTACCTGAAAAAGCGAAAATTACAGATAATAGTAGACAGAATTTGGTGGAAGAGACTGGGAACGAGGGTCTTAAATATGCTGCTATGGATATCAAGCCTAAGAAGGAAATTATTAAGGAATTTGTCTTAGAAGACCTATTCGTTCCCTTAGAAGAATTGGATAAGGATTTAACCCTTACTTTAACCAATCACGAGTTAGAGAAAAAAACGAATACCGAATTAAATCAACAAGTAAGCGAAAAAAATATTTTTGATGCCTTGGATCTCAATAGGACTATGGTTGGTCCAAAGGAAGCTAAGAATAATCGAACAGATAAAGATCCCAAAAAAGAATTGCAAAACTATTTCAACCCGGTAATATCATCTTTTGCGGAGTTACTCAGTTTTTTTAAGGCTCGTCATTTTGGGCATAGTGTGAATACTGTCTATTTGACAGGGGAGTATTGTACTTTGCCTTTTTTGACTGAAATATTCCAAGAAAACCTAGGGGTACAGACCATGATCGGCTTTCCCGATGGTTGGAAACCTAAATTTAAGGGAAATAGCAAAACAATGATGGCCAATTGGCAAAAATACGGGGATTTATATGGTCTCGCCTTACGGGAGGATTAAATGAAGGAAAGAAAGCAGTTTAACTATGCACATAGATGGAAAATAGAGCTAGGCAACGATAAACAAACTTTGGAAAAAAAGAAGAGACGAATTATTATTCCCACTGTCGTAAGTCTTTTATTAGTAGCATTATTAATTCTACCGTGGACCTTGCAGCTAAAATACAAGTATGAACTAGAAAAGGTCGAGGAAAGTATTGAGTACTATGCTGAAACTGCGGTTACCCTTGGAAAAGTTGAGGAGTTGGAGGCAGAAGTTGCCAGGATGGGTACTTTTATTAAAATCACTGAGGAAAAGTCAAAAAAACCTCGGCAAGTACTAGTACAGATTAATAAACTCCTCCCGGCTGGAACCACAGTTAGTTCTTTCTCTCTTCAGGCGGATAATTCTGTCCAATTAGGATTAGTTTTATCTAGCCCGGTAGATGTGGCTAGACTTTGGACTAACTTTCGTGATTCTGGATTATTTATTGATTTTGATATCAAGGCTGTTTCTTTAACCGATGATGTCCAGAAACTAAATTTAAATTTAAAACTAAAGCAATAGGAGAAAGGTTGCCCATGAATAAGCAGAAGAACCAAATTATTATCTTGCTGGCTGTTATTTTTTTAGGTGTATTATATGCCTTTATACAATATTTATTTCTTCCTCAATGGGATATCCTTAAAGAGAAGTCAGCACATATTGCTGAAAGACAGGCCTATCTTAAGAAATTAGAAGAAAATGATAAGATTCTTTCCAGCCTAAAGGACCAGGCTTTAGATTTAACAGCCCAAGTTTCTATGCTAGATAAGAAAATTCCGAAGAAACTGGATAAACCAAATATAATGCTTACGATATACAGCATGGCTAAGAATATTGGTTTAAGCCCTAAGAGTCTTAACTATGATCCTATAAATGATGAAGGTGAATTTTATTCTATGGGTATGAATTTTTTTTGTGCAGGGTCGGCGGAAAATATTTATACCTTTACGGAACAATTTTTAAATGTTGATAAGTATACCTTCACCCTTGACAGTATCAGTATTAGTCCAGGGGAAGGTGGAGTGTCTGCGAATATGAGACTAGTAGCTTATGCTTATAAAGAATAGACCATTGGGCTAAGAACCCAGGGTCAGGTGCAAGAAGTCAGCATAATATCTGTTCTTTGTTTTTTCTCGAATTATAGGTGAGGATAGGCAGTATTTTTTTCTCCTGAGCATAGTTATGATAGTAGAGCATGCTTAAGGAGTTGACGGAATAGATGATTATTGAGTTTTTCTTAGTTAGTCTGGCTCTTTCTGTAATCAAAGGGGTAACCCTACTTGTTTCATATATAAACAATAATGCTTTTCCCCAGCCGTTGGGAGAGCAAGAGGAAGCAGAATACCTTAAGATCTTAGCCGATTTTAAAGGTGATTCTAAACAGTTTTCTAATACTCTTATAGCAGAAAACGCTAGAAACAAATTAGTAGAGCATAATTTAAGGCTTGTTGCCCACCTAGTAAAGAAATATGATGGCACGGGAGAGGACAGTGATGATCTGATCTCCATAGGCACGATAGGTTTAATCAAAGGGATAAATACCTATAATGTAGATAAAGGTACCCGCCTAGCTACTTATGCTGCTCGTTGTATTGAAAATGAGATTTTAATGTATCTTAGGTCCCTTAAGAAATCAAGGGGCGAGGTCTCGATGTATGATCCCATTGGGACGGATAAAGAGGGGAACAGTATCAATTTAATTGATGTTTTAGGAACTGATCCCGACGCGATTTCAGATCAAGTAGAGAGTGAATTTGAAAAGAGGATAGTATTAGAGAAACTTAAATGCCTATCTAGGAGAGAGCGAATGGTTATTGAATTGCGTTTTGGCTTAATGAATGGACCCAAGAAGACGCAAAGAGAGATTGCCAAGATGTTGGGAATCTCTAGATCCTATGTTTCTAGGATCGAAAAAAAGGCCGTCCAGAAGCTTACGGACGAAATGAAGGACCATAGAAATTAAATAATACCTAGAATAGGTTGCTCAAGAATATTCTGCTATTATATAATTATGAGATATATAGATTAAAATAGAGGAGCATTTATGATTGGATTATTACGCCCTGAATTTCAGTATGACTCTTTAACAGATATTCCGGTTGAATTTTTTTTATTACAAGGTATCAAAGGGTTACTCCTAGATCTGGATAATACTATCGCACCTTGGAACGATAAATCCTTGACCAGAGAAGTGATGGACTGGTTTGAGAAGATTAAAGCTGCTGGAATAAAAGCATGTATAGTATCTAATAATCGACTGCCTGACAGAGTCTCAGCAGTAGCCGATATTTTGGAAATATTTTATGTTTATAAGGCAGCTAAGCCAAGGAAAAAAGCATTTCTAAAGGGTGTTAATACTTTGGGAATGAGTAGCGAAGAGATAGCAGTTATAGGTGATCAATTGTTTACAGATATTTTTGGGGGAAATAGATTAGGAATAAAGACTATTCTTGTTTTGCCTATTGATGAAAAGGAGTTTACCGGCACCAAAGTATTGAGGCTCATGGAGAGAGCAGTTGGTAGAAAGGTTAGGTTTTCCGGAAAGCAAAGTGGGGTTCGGAAAAAGGTTTGACCATACATCACCATTGGGTTAGACTAGGCTATAAAGGTGAACGAAATGAATATGAAATATGCCATTATCGGCTATCCTGTTGAGCAGTCTCTTTCTCCGGCAATGCATGAAGCAGCTTTCAGAGCCCTTGGTCTAGATGCTGAGTATCAGAGGATTCCTATCCAAATGTCTGATCTTGCGGGGGGAGTTGAGTTTCTGCAGCAAAACGGTTATAACGGCTGGAATGTGACTTATCCTTTAAAGGAGCAAATGATTTCTTTTTTAGATACTATTACTCCTATAGCCTTAGATATAGGAGCAGTAAATACGGTAAAAGTTTTGGACGGTTCTTTGCAGGGACATAATACAGATGGTGAAGGCTTTATTGAATCCTTAAGTACTAAAGGATATGCCTTTCGTAACAAGAAAGCAGTAATCCTAGGAGCAGGTGGGGCTGCTAAAGCTATAGCAGTGGCTTTAGCTCAAAGGGAAGTAGGATTACATATTCTGAACAGAACGGAGCATAAGGCAAAAAGGCTTGCTAAACATATTTCGGCTCTGGGAGGAAAAGCTTCCTGGGGAATTTTGGATTCAGGCGAGTGGCTTAAAAGTGTGGATTTATTGATTCAGACCACCCCTATCGGGATGAAGGGAGAAGAATATTTTTTTAATCTTAGAGGGATTAATTCTTCGTCCTGGGTTATTGACTTGATATATCATCCTGTTGTTACTCCTTTTTTGTCCGAAGCGGCAACTTATGGGTGTAGAACAATGAATGGTTTGGAAATGTTATTATATCAGGGAGCCCTGGCTTGGAGGTTTTGGTTAAATATGGAGGCACCTATTTCCGTTATGCGTAAGGCCTTACTAGAGTAAACAAAGGAGCAGAGGGAAAGTGAGTCGTACTAATAACAACTTAGGTTACACTTTGTTGGAAATACTTCTGGTCCTGACTATTATGGCAGGTGCAGGGTTCTTTTTATTACTTCAAATCCCTCAAGATATGCAGGAAAAAGGAATGGATATTTCTTCGACCAGGCTCTTAGAAGATTTAAGAGAAACTCAACAGGCCGCAATTGCATGTAATGTCTGGTACAGAGTGAAGTTCTATCCACATACAAATGAATATAAGCTTTTTAAGCAAGGAGATTTTATTCGGGCCGTTAACTTGCAAAAAGGAGTTTACTTTGGAAATAGCCCCCCTGAACTTACCTTTCTTCCCACGGGGGCACCGACAAAGGGAATGACTGTAATTCTAAAAACGGGAAGTTTAGAAAGAAAAGTAATTATCGCTCCTGTTATGGGTAGAATTAGGCTTGAAATTGTGAGGTAAGAGGTAATAGGTAGTGATAGAAAAAATGGAATTATCCTTAAGTGTTCAAAACATCATCCTTATTGGATTTATGGCGGCGGGCAAAAGTAGTGTAGGTCGTCTTTTAGCCCAAGAGCTAGATTGGGATTTTCTAGATACGGATACTAAAATAGAACAAGTAACCGGTTTGAAAATTCCTGATTTATTCCAAAAATATGGCGAAGATAGATTCCGTTCCGAAGAAAATCTCATCGTTAAGAAACTTGTGGGAATGACGAAGACTATAATAGCCACGGGTGGGGGAACTGTCCTTTCAAGCCATAATTGGAATAGGCTGGGGAAAATAGGGATTCTTATCCACCTCTATGTACCTTTGGAGATTGCTTTAGCAAGGGTTAAGAAGCGTCAAGAGCGTCCTTTACTCACTAAGAGCCGATTAGAAATCGCACAGCTTTGGAAAGAACGTTTAGATATATATCAGCCTTATTATATATATCTAAACGTTCTTTCCAAAGC
>CALBJS010000128.1 GCA_937892995.1 uncultured Peptococcaceae bacterium
TGTCTTCAAGTAGCTAAGCTACTTGGACACGCCTTCGTGGCGCACAACCGTCAGCATATCATTCAAGACGAAGTGGTATATTTCACCAAAATCCAATTAAGGCCGGACTAGTTAACAGATTGCATAAATACAGGCGGAGTAGTCCATCAATTAGACAACTTGAGAAAGTTGTAGTTTAAACAGAGGATAATTTTCAAAGCAGGAAAAGAAAAAGGAAGTTGACGACAACCCCACGTCCCCTTGACGTTTAGCTATAGCAACATTGATCATAGGGGTTTTTATTGTAGAGAATAAAAGGCTCTTTTTTTTGCCAGCGGGGTTCCCGCCCGCTATAGCGGCTATTGATAATTTGTACCCGTCCCCAATTATTCAAATAGCAAGATTAACATTGGGAAAGAAGTATCAATTGTCTCCTATATCTACTTTTATCCCTAATAACTTTTGAGAATCCGATTCATCAGTTAAGGTTAATACTGTGTTTTTAGTAATAATATTATCAAATTCTTCCTTGCTTATTAACCTTCTTACCTCGTTTAGTTGATTCTGATTTACAGTAGCTATATACTGTTTATTTTTATTAGTAAATTTTGCATAAACTATTTTAAATATATCTACCTTTTGTCGTTCATCTATTCCATCAAAAAGTCTACTGTCATGGAAAACAAAATTCACTCTGTGATTATGTCCTTTAAAAAGTATCGTTAGATCATAGCAAAATATTTTAACATTATTAATCCCATCCGAAGTATCAGATTCTATTTTAGCATCTATATTAAACTGTAATTGGTTATCTCCATCATTGTTCTCAATAGTAAGACCAGCTACACTATTTGGATAGAATTTTTTAGCTAAACCTCTAAAAAAATCCCTGAGTTCTACTACATCCGACTCAATTTCTTTTAAATACTTTTCTGTAGTCTCGGCAAGATTTAATAAATCTTTCTCTGCTTGCCGTCCTTTTTCTTTATATTCTGATTGTAGATCTTGATATTTTTTTAAACTATCCCTTTCAGACTTTAATGATGCACTTTTATTACTAAGGCTTACAAAAACATCTAATGCTTGATGTTCCCCTAAGTATTGCATGAGTTCATCGAATTCGTCTTGGAGTAGTTTTGATTTATTTGATTTGGCCTGTATTTCTGCACTTAATCTAGTTTTCTGCTCAAGCAATCTTTTCTTTCTATTTGTAATAAGCTTTTCATAAAAATCTTCCAATTCATCTAATGTTTTATTCACATTATTAGAAAAGTAAATATCAGCTTCATTATATATACTCTTTATATCATCCTTATTTATATCTGGTGTAATATCAAGACCCTTATCAATATTTTTTATATTATTTTGTAACATTATTATTTCATTATTCAGGGTAAAAAGTTCCCTTTCTACATTATCTGCCTCAATTTGCACTTCATGATAGTCTTCTGCAACTTTAAAATTCCTTAAATTATCATCGAGCTTTTTTATTTGCTCTTCAAGGTCTATGAGAGTTAATGTTACATCCTTATTCCCTGTAAAAAAATCTCTTAACAAAGAATCCTTTTTAAAGTTTTCCTCCAATTCCCCAATTCTCTCTTGTTCTTTTCTTATTTCTCGTTTTTTTTGTACTAAAAATACATCTAACCCAAGTAAAAATCCATTATAAAGTAATGTTTGATAATTACTACCAGTTTTCCCCGGCTTAAAATAAGACACATAAGATTCCCTCTTTGGCCTTATAAAGAATGGAATTAAAGAACGAAATGATAAGAAAGATATATCTTCCGGTATGTCAAAACATAATCCTTCCATCTTTTTATTAAACTTGTTAACAGATAGTTCTTCACCGTTTAGAAAAATTTTATTAGGATTATCTGTTGATCTCTTGGCCATGTATATTACATTATCTATCTTAAAATCCAAATAAAACTCCCAACCAGGCAACTTTTCGCAAAATTCCTTATAGTCCCCTTTTCCAGCACCAAGACAGAAGTGGATAATTCGCACCAATAAGGACTTTCCTACACCATTATAGGTTTGACCCTTCTCCGTAGCTTCAGGATTTTTTTGTTTTGCAACTATAAAACTTAATCCTGTTTCATTAAATTTAACCTCTCTAAAGCTCTCCATGTTGGAATAAACCTTAATTAGTTGCATCTCATTACACCTCCATCCTGTTCTTCTATTATTCCTATAGAATAAAGAAATGTTAAAGTAAGCAATAAGTTATCAAAACTATGCTTTGCCGGATATATCTTATTTCTATAGTCTAATCGATATTCATCCCATAGTTCATCTATAGACTTAGAGTGTTCTATTTTATTTAAGATATAACTACCAAATCCAAACAAGGATTTGGAGAAATTTGTATGTTTTGTAGGAATTAACATTTTTCTCCCCCCGGTGAAGGATCCTCGAAAATATCACAAGCCTCAAAGTACTTTGCCATGATAATAATAACTGTATTCTGATAGGTTTGCTCATTTCTAGGACTTAGACGATCTACCATTGCCCAGAACAATTCATCTCCAGTGTGTAAATCTCGTTCTTCAGAATAAACTTCATTTACTTTATCCCTTAAAGTATCTGCGAGAAAATCACTATTATTCGCTAAATACTCCTCTAAAGAATATACCTGAAAAAATCCATTATAAAGTAAGTTTGCCACTGGGATCGATAAATTGTTAAATGTTATTTTTTCATCCCAGTTAGGTAAAACTATATCATACCCGTTAGCTTTTTTTAAAGATAATTTCATTATATGTCCAATTACTTCGTTTAAGATTGAGTAATCTATTTGTTTGATAGTAGAAGGATCTGGGATAAATCCCGTTATACTAAGTATTTGATCATCTTCTAAAGAGAACAGAATTTTTTCTATATCCTTTGCTGTTAAAAAGCCTGCATTAACAAGCCCATATTCATCCTTTATTTCTTGAATTGCTTTTTCGCAATCCGCGTTTACTCCCTTGTACTTATCATTGACAACAAAGTAAAATTCATTTATGGGTTCCCATTGAGCTTTTAATCCAGCAAAGTCTGTTTTTAGCTTATTTACTGCACTAACATATGATTTTCTTATATCTTCTGGAGCATACACCTGATAAAATATACCTTTATCCTTTATATACCCATCATTTTTTCTATCTCCAATATTGCCCCAAGGTTTTATAGCCTGAAAATGTTCTTCTGCATAGTTCATAATCGCAATAAACATATCCTCAAATGATTGTCCATCACTTTTAAATATTTTATTTTGAAATAATTGGCGAACTATTGTTTTCTCACTAGCATTCATGCTATAATACCTCCTTGGTTATGTATTCATAACTAATGCTATGTGCAAACTCCTAAAAAATGTTCGAAGTGTATTTATGATTTGTAGCAGGATATAAGCAATGCAAACATTTGTTTTATAAATGAATAATTCGACATTAACTGAAAAAAACCTCTTTTTCTCTCGATTATTCATGGTTTGTAATTTTTATTACAATTACAGATAGCTTTGATAAAACTCTGTACATTATGTCAGTTCATTTAATTCTTGTGAGTATTATACTTTTTTATTATACCATTTTCTGCACTTGTTTTAATTATTTCTTGGCCGCATTTACCGAGGTATATATATTATATCGTTTCAGTATCAAGATAAGCCGGGTTTCCCTGGCTTTTTATGCGTGGCTTAGTCTGAAGGGCTCCTCTCTAGATACAGAATAATCTAGCTCTTTTCTATAACCCAACAATTATCAATAAAGGCATAACATATTCTTCTCTAACATCAGCTTCTGACCATCCATCAAAGTTTAACCTTGCTAATCTCTTATCATCGGGCTTTAGAGAAACCTAAGTGCCTAATTTATTATAAGGATTATATGTAACAACTTTTCCCTGCTGGATTCTCCGCATAGCTTTTTGCTTTGTCTTGGCCGAGCTTCACGACGGTCAAGCCATTCCCAACAGAGTCTATCATTGGCGTTTTGCCAACTATCCCCGGAAAAAAAGAGCTCAACCTACTTCAGTCGAACTCCTTTCAGCACAAGTAATTGAACCTTTTTCACAACCCTATTCCTCCTCCATGATTATATCTAACTCTTCATCAGTTGGAGGTATATAAGGTTCTTCCCCCTTAATTCCCATATCTTCCATGGTCAGCCCGGCAAGATCTAAAAGGTATTCTAATTTTTCTCTGGTTATTTTTTTCCTTTCATATAATTCCATAGCCTTGTCTACCAGATTATCTAAGCCTATCTTATTCTCCCGTGTTGGAAGTGATAGGCCTAATCTATTTCTCCACATGTCAACCTGTTCATTTGACAGAGCCATTAATTTATTATATCGCTTTTTATTAATCAGCTTAATTTCATATAACCTTTTTACCATAGTCTTGTACGGAACAACAAATAAATTGGATAATTTCATGATATCTTTTATGCCGATTCTATTTTTATCCACACCATAAGTTCTTACTTCTTGCAAAAGTAATTCTTCATTAATCAAAAACTCTGCAGCAAATCGGTTTGCCTTTAATTCATTCTCTGATATATTAAAGGCACTTATTTCTTCCATATTTGCTTTCAGTATAATTTCTCCATCATTTTCAAACCATAAATGGTATAGTTCATGGGCTGCGGCAAATACTTGTTTATCATATGCAATGGCTGTATTTATCCATACAAAAGATTTTCCTTTTACTTTTTCAGAAAACCCCCACACTTCTTCATCTTCGATGGGATAATATAATACCTTGTTCTCCAATTCCAATATATTAAATATTTGTCCGCCGATTACGTCATTTAGCTTAGAATATTCGATTAATTTTTGGCGTCCCAGGCCTTTGATTTCATCAACTGTTCTACTATCTAATTTAATATTAGTCATTTGCATATTCCTCTAACATAATGATTTCATCAATAATAGTCTTTAATATTCCTATTTTTTCTTTTGTTTTTTCATTTTCTACACGACCCATAAATGAAAAATTATGAGCCATAGGTTCTTTTTCCTTTACACTTAATAATCTCTCTACCC
>CALBJS010000129.1 GCA_937892995.1 uncultured Peptococcaceae bacterium
GCCCCGGTTCCAAGATCACCCAAAAGAATTCTTCCGCCAGGATAGTATTTTTTTAACCATCTGACATAAACCAAAGAATCAAGAAAGTGTTTAATCATAATCTCGCCGAGATCTGTAATGGCAGTTAAATTAATCTTCTCATTCCATTCTAAAAGAAGATTAGTATAAAGTGCAAACTTTTGTAATTGGTCATCTGAAAGTTCTAAATCAAGATCTAGCTGGGCTTTTGTTTTTAATGTTATTAGATGTCTTTTAATATCTATCTTAAAATTATTCTCGAGCATTTACAGTACTCCTTCTTCTTTGCTCAAGATAAATTAACAGTACCGAGATGTCGGCAGGATTCACTCCGCTAATCCGTGAAGCCTGTCCTATATTAACCGGTCGCACTTCACTTAATCTCTGCTTAGCTTCATTAGAAAGGCCCCGAATCTGCACATAATTTAGATCTGCGGGAAGGATTTTCTCCTCCATTTTGATAAACCGCTTTACTTCTTCTTGCTGCTTCGTTATATATCCGCGGTATTTAAGTTGGATAAAAGCTTCCTCCACTACTTCATATTCATAATTGCTCATCTCAGGGAGAATTCCGAACAAGTGTTCTGGGTTTACTTCCGGTCTCTTTACCAATTCTATAGCCTTGGCCCCGGTTTTTAATGGCGAAGAGCCTATTGTTAGAAGCAATTCCTGGATAGCAGCGTTTGTTGGAGAAAAAGTGGTGGTTTTCCAGATTTGGGTGATTTCTTCTAAAGATTTTAGTTTTGTTTGGAAACGTGACCACCTATAATCATCTACCAACCCAATCTCCCTTGCCTTCTCGGTTAAACGAAGATCGGCATTATCTTGTCGAAGTAACAGTCTATACTCTGCCTTAGAGGTAAGTAGTCTATAAGGTTCACTTATCTCCTTATTTACCAGATCATCAACCAAAACCCCCAGATAACTCTCAGAACGTTTTAAAACAAAAAAATCCTTACCTAATGCTCTTAAGGCCGCATTAATGCCGGCGAGTAACCCTTGTCCGGCGGCTTCTTCATAGCCTGAGGTACCATTTAACTGTCCCGCAGTAAAAAGTCCCGGCCAATTTCGAACTTCAAGTGTTAAAGAAAGTTGGTAAGGCTTAATATAGTCATATTCAATTGCATAGCCAGGCCGTAAGATTCTAACATTTTCTAAGCCCGGAACACTTCGAAACAACCTTAATTGTATTTCTTCCGGTAAACTTGTTGATAGCCCGGCGACATAAAGTTCTTCACTATTCAGCCCTTCCGGTTCCAAAAATATCTGATGTGCTTCTCTTTGAGCAAAACGGACTACTTTATCTTCGATAGATGGACAGTGACGTGGGCCTATTCCTTCAACTACCCCTGTATACATAGGGGCCCGATGAAGATTATCGCGGATAATAGAATGTGTTTCTTTCGTCGTATAACCAAGCCAACACGGTAATTGTTTTTCAGGGTTTTTGCCCCAAAAGATACTCTCTGTCGGTAAAAAAGAAAACCTTCTGGGAATATTGTCCCCAGACTGAATCACAAACTTCGAAAAGTCAACAGAGCTTTTTTGAATTCTCGGAGAGGTCCCAGTCTTAAAGCGGCCAAGATCAATCCCAAGATCCCGAAGGTGCTGGGAGAGGGATGTAAACGTAATGTCCCCACCGGGTCCTCCTTCATAGACAGCTTCACCGATAAAAATCTTACCCCTTAAATAAGTACCACTTGTTAAGACAATACTAGAAGCCTCAAAGCGTGCTCCCGTTCTCGTAATAATTCCCTTAATCTTGTTATCTTCAAGATAGAGTTTTTCTACTAAAGCCTGAATCAAAGTAAGTTTAGGTTGATTATAAAGCACCTCTAACATCTGGAGGTGATATGCTTTCTTATCTGATTGGATCCTTAAGCCATGTACCGCCGGTCCCTTACCAGTATTGAGCATCCTGGCCTGGAGGGAAGTTTGATCAGCAGTAATTGCCATCTGTCCTCCAAGTGCATCGATCTCTCGAACGAGATGCCCTTTAGCCGGACCACCTATGGAGGGATTACAAGGTAAATTGGCCACTCTATCAAGATTAATAGTTAAAAGCAAAGTCTCGCAACCCATCCGTGCAGCTGCAAGAGCAGCTTCACAACCGGCGTGCCCGGCACCAACAACAATTACATCATATTTACCTGCTAAATACTCCATAGTAACCTACTTTCCTATACAGAATCGCGTGAAGATATTATTCAGTAAATCTTCTTGGACATTATGTCCGGTGATCAAGGATATTTCTTCTAAAGAAGATCTGATGTCTATAGAAATAAGATCCTGGGGAACATTAACATAAACCGCTTCCATCGCTTTCTCTAAGGAATGAATACAGTTCTCCAGAGCTTGTATTTGTCTTATGTTAGAAAGAAGTGGCTCACTTGCTAAAGTGTTTTCCCCTTCAAAGACCCTGCGTAGGATTTCCTGTTCAAGTTCTGAAAAACCGAGGTGCTTCTTGACGGAAAACGGTAAAGCAAAGACCTCAGGCGGAAAGAAGGATTCATCAAAATCATAGGACGGAAAAAGATCTGTTTTATTAATAAGAACAATCGTTTTGCTAGCATACTCTTCCAGAATAGTTTTTTCTTCTTTAGCCAGTTTGCGACAATTCAATTCCGAGGCATCTAAGAGTAACAAAATGACATCGGCCATATTTAGTGCTTTCCATGCTCTTTCGATCCCGATCATCTCTATTGGATCTTCACTCTCTCTTATTCCGGCCGTATCTATTAAATGCAGAAGTACTTCCCCTATTTTAAGGTATTCATGAATCTCATCCCTTGTAGTCCCTGGAATATCAGTAACAATAGCCCTATCTTCTTTTAAAAGAGCATTCAATAAGCTTGATTTACCAACATTAGGTCGTCCAGCTATAACAGTAGAAAGGCCTTCCCTAAGAATTTTCCCAGTTTTACTACCTTTAAAGATTTCTAAGGCTTTATCTTTAACCTTTAGAATTCTCTCATATAAATCCGTAAGAGCAAAGCTATCAATTTCATCTTCTGGAAAATCAATTGTTGCTTCTATATAAGAAAGTATATCCAAAATTTCCTGCCGAACTTCGTCTATCCGAGAGGAAAGATTTCCCGAAAGCTGAAGCAGTGCTAAATCAGCAGACAATTCCGTCCGAGCTGAGATCAAATCTACTATGGCCTCAGCTTGAATTAAGTCCATCTTCCCATTCAAAAAAGCTCTCTTACTAAATTCCCCAGGCTTAGCCAGCTGTGCCCCTTGGCGAAGACAGGCTTTCATAATTCTTCTGGCCAAAAGCATTCCACCATGGCAATTTATCTCAAATACATCTTCTCCCGTATAAGAATTAGGCCCTTTCATTCTGCTTACCAAAACTTGATCCAGCTTAAGATCCCCATCATAAAACCAGCCCAAATGAAGGGTAAAAGTGCCTTCAGCTTTCCATTTATCCTTATTTAAAGGCTGAAAACAAGTGCCGACAATTTTTGAGGCTTGTTTACCACTTAGGCGAACAATATGGATAGCTCCCTCTCCGGGTGGAGTTGCCAAAGCAACAATAGTATCATCCACAATAACTCACTCCAAATATCCTCTACAATCTTTGAATAACTCCTAGTATGACATTAAGTCCGAAATTTTTATAGACAAAAAAAGGGGGCAACCCCCCTTTTTTAATCAAGAAACATCTTTATTACTTCGTTTTAGAGAAATAACAACTCTTCGGTGGGGTCCCTCACCTTCGCTAAAAGTTGAGATTCTCCATTCATTTTGCAAAGCTGTATGGATTATTCTGCGTTCTTGAGGACTCATCGGCTCTAAGACAATACGATGGCCTGTTTTCTTAACCTTTTCGGCTAACCTTTTAGCTAACTTGACTAAAGTCTCTTCCCGGCGCTTCCTGTACCCCTCGACATCGATAATTATTCTGGTCCTGTCTGACAACTTTTTAGCAACGGCAAGGTTAGTTAAAAATTGAATTGACTCCAGGGTGTCGCCCCTACGTCCAATAAGTATTCCTAAATCAGTTCCTGTTATATTAACCAGAAAATGATCTTCTCTCTGGAGTACTTCCATTACTGCTTCTACATCCATTGCTGTGATCAATTCTTTTAAAAAAGCACAAGCTAGTACACCTGGGTCATCTTCATAACTCACTTTAACCTTAGCTAACCTTTTTCCAAACAAACCTAAAAAACCTTTCCCCGGTTCCTCAAGTATTTCCACAGAAACCTGATCTCTCTTCACACCAAGTTCCACTAAACAGGCCTCGATAGCTTCTTCCAATGTTTTACCGGTTTTCTCAGCTACCTTCATTGTGTACCCCTCCAGTGATATATATTATGCCGGCTTTGCTTTTGCCTTTTCCGCAGATAGTTTTTTATTGATATAAATAGTCTGAAAAATCGACATGATATTCATAGTGACTATATAAAGACCTAGCCCAGAAGGCAATGTACCTACTATATAAGCTAAAAATAAAGGCATGAAAAGCAGCATAAACTTCTGAGTTTGTTCTGCACCAGAGGGAGCAGACCCAGCATTAGGATTTGTTGCTGTAGATACTTTTGTCATAAGGTAGGTTGAGGCACCGGCCAAGAGTGGCAGTAATAGATGATAAGATAAAGAAAAACCATATGCAACCGTAATATTATACCCTAAAAACCAGACACTCGGTTCATTTCCTTGAAGACCCAACGTTGTTGGTAATTGAAAAAGGGTACGATAAAACGCCCACAGAATAGGCAATTGGATAATAATAGGCAAACATCCTGCATAAGGATTTACCTGTTCTTTACTATAAAGTTCCATAACCTTCTGATTAAGCTTTTGTTTATCATTACTATATTTTTTTTGAAGTTCTTTCATTTTAGGCTGTAATGCGGTCATTTTACGCATAGATGTCATTTGTTTCCAGGTTAAAGGATACAACAATACTTTTATTAGTACTGTGAATAATACTATAGCCATGCCATAATAAGGCAATCCGATCAACGAGGAAAGATTGAATAACCACTCTAAAAATGTAGTCATTCCCTGAACGACTGTACTCACAAAAACCCTCCTTAAACAGGATCATACCCTCCGGGATGGAAAGGATGGCACTTTAATATCCTTACTATCGCTTTACCTATCCCCTTTAGTATACCATATTTATTAATCGCTTGAATAGCGTATTCCGAACATGTGGGATAAAACCTGCAACTGGGCGATTTAAAAGATGAAATATAACGCTGATACAAAATAATCAACCTTATAAGTAATTTAGATGTAATCTCACGAATTTTTCCCATTAAAAATTCCTGCTTTTCTCCAAATATAAAGGACGGATTTTTCTACTTCCCGCAGAGAAGCATCGTTTATTGCCGCACGAGCTATGAAAATCATCTGACAATCTACTCTCAATCTATCCTGATTTAGTCGAATCGTTTCACGAAGTAATCTTTTGGCCCGATTTCGCCTTATAGCGTTACCGACCTTTTTAGACGCAATAATCCCATATTTAATTGGACGATCTTTTACAATATATATTACTACATGTCTGGATAAATAACTTTTGCCTATAGCAAACACGTTTTGGAAATTAGATTTTTTTTGCATCCTATAAGATCTTTGTAACATTTAGCCCTCCTTAAATAATTAAGGGCAAATTTGAACTAGTACAAAAAAGGCCACTTTCACGCGGCCCTAAACAGCTAATTTCTTACGACCTTTTAAACGACGACGTCTCAGAACATTTCTACCGCCTGTAGTTCTCATCCTTTCTAAGAATCCATGAACTCTTTTATGTCGACGGGATTTTGGTTGATATGTCCTCTTCAAAACAAACACCCCCTTAATTATCACGATAAATTACGAAAATATTAAAAACAGACTACAGAAAATTATACTCTACTTAATTTTACTGTGTCAAGAAATTAAAGGATCTTTTACAAATAATATAAATAACTCGCCTCCTTAGCCTAATTTTATCATGAATATCTTAAACTTTCATGATGGATAACTTTATCAACTAGGTCTAACTATTCTATCATGTGGAAAAATTGTAGATAAAGCTGTTGATAAGAGATGATATAAAATAATTAGACCTTCTAGGGTTCTTAATTATTTGTTGATAACCATTGAAAAACTTGTTATGATTAGTTTGCCAATTCGCATGATTATTGCCTTTTGGGGATATTGGATAATTTCCCTGTTATTATTAATGTTATCCACAAAATGTTTTTTTACACTTTTGTTAATATTTTTTTATTTATTTTTTTATCGGAATCATTTTGCAGGAGGTTTCTAAATGTCTCCTAATACTATATATTTAAATGCTTTTTGGGAAAATATTCTGGAAAAATTAAAAAATGAACTTTCGCAATCCAGTTTTGAGACCTGGCTTTCTTCTACAAAATTAATAGACTTTTCGAATAACAAACTTACTATAGGAGTCTATAATGATTTTGCTAAAGATTGGTTAGAGAGTAGATATTCGAATCTAATAAAATCGGCGGTCCAAAACTATCTAAAGACACCCGTATCTTTAGTATTTATCGCTGAACAAGATCTAACAAATGACTTCTTTAAAGAAGCTAACCCCTTAAACTTTGGTTTCTTTTCCCATTCAATGAATCCAAAATATACTTTTGATACTTTCGTTATTGGTAACGGAAACAGGTTTGCTCACGCGGCCGCCCTAGCGGTTGCCGAATCGCCGGCCAAATCATATAACCCTTTATTTGTATATGGGGGAAGTGGTCTTGGCAAAACACATCTTATGCATGCCATTAGCCATGTCATAGCTAAAAACTTTCCAATAATGAAAATTCTCTATGTAACCGGAGAACAATTTACTAATGAGTTAATCGACTCCATTCGTTATGAAAGACAGGTAGAATTTCGCAATACATACCGTAAAATTGATGTTCTCTTAATCGATGATATTCAATTCCTGGCAGGTAAAGAAGGTACTCAGGAAGAATTCTTTCACACCTTTAATACCCTTTATGAAGCCAATAAACAAATAATTATCTCTTCAGACCGACCACCTAAAGAAATCCCCACATTAGAAGAAAGACTTCGTTCTAGATTTGAATGGGGACTTACTACTGATATTAATCCACCTGATTATGAAACTCGAATTGCTATCTTAAGAAAAAAGGCCGAACTTGAAAACATTATTGTATCAGATGAAATTATTACTTTCATAGCTACCGAGATCCAATCTAATATTCGAGAATTAGAAGGGGCCTTAAGTAAAATTACAGCTTATTGTATGCTAACCAATCAAAATATAACCATAGCTTTAGCAGAAGAAATTCTAAAGGATATGATTCCTCAAAAAAATCAAAAAATTATTTCCTTAGAAATTATACAAAAAATAGTTGCCGAGCACTATAAAATGTCTGTTCAAGAATTTAAACAAAAGAAAAGAACCAGAGTTGTGGCATTTCCAAGACAAATTGCAATGTATCTTTGTAGAGAGTTAACAGATTTATCCCTTCCCCAAATTGGGGAAAAATTTGGCGGACGTGATCATACCACAGTTCTTCACGCTTACGACAAAATTAAAGACTTAGTAAAAAAAGATCCATCAGTTGAAAAAAGTATTAATGATATTATTGCTAAAATAAAGGCTGAATAATAATAAAGCCAGTGTTATTTTAATAATAATATTAAGTAAAAAAAGTATGATTGTGGATAAGTAGCGAGTCCTTCCACAAGTTATCAATAACCTTATCCCAAAGGGAGAGGCGTACTACCAAACCTTTAACCTAAGATATCCACATAATTTTTCCCTATACTACTACTAAGACTACTATATATATCTTATTAATGATAAGCTGCTAGAACTGCCAACTGAAAGTGTATTAAAAATTCGTATATTACTTTCATAAATAATTTAGGAGGTAAAAATGAAAATCTTATGTAAAAAAGAAGATTTAATTACTGGGGTAAATACCGTTCAGAGAGCAGTATCCTCTAAAAATACACATCCAATCCTCCAAGGAATTAGGTTAAGAACTGAAGATAGTAACCTTTGGTTTGAAGCTACTGATCTAGAAATCGGAATTCGCTGTAAAGTACCTGTTAATATTCTGGAAGAAGGAGAGGTAGTATTACCGGCTAGACTATTCTCGGAAATAACAAGAAAGCTTCCGGATACTGAAATTAAAATAGAAAGCGTAGATAATAATATTAATATTTTTTATGATAATTCGGACTTTGCTATCAATGGCTATGATCCTGAAGAATATCCTGAGATAGCTGAAACTTCTTCTACAGATGAAATTGAAATACCGGCTGACCTTTTTAAAAATATGATCAGACAGACAATTTTTGCTTGTGCTCTAGAAGAAACGAGGCCTGTTTTTACAGGGATACTTTTGGAGATCGAGCAAGAGAATATTTCTCTGGTTAGTACAGATACGCATCGTTTGGCTTGCAGTAATGCCTTAATAGCAGGAAACGATAAAGAATTCAGGGGTATTATTCCCTCGAAAACAATGCAAGAAATATCTAGACTTTTAAATGATGATGGGATATTAAACATTAAGTGTAATAATTCGAAGGTAACTTTTAACTTTGATACTGTGCAAATATTAACACGCCTTATCGAAGGACAATTTCCAAGCTATAAACAAATTGTCCCCCAATCCTGTAATACTAAACTTCATGTTAATTCTAGAAAATTAATGGATACGGTAGAAAGGGCTTCTTTATTATCGAAAGATAATTATCTTAAAACCAATACTGTTCGCTTTAATATTGAAAATTCTCAGATTAATATCAATCAATATTCTGAACTAGGTAAAATATCTGAACAAATAGATGTTGATCAAGATGGTGAAGATGTTGCTATTTCTTTTAATGCCAAGTATATCCTTGATATTCTAAAAGTCGTAGAGACAGAGAATATAATCATGGAGACTTCAGGATCATTTAGTCCATGTATCTTCCGTCCCGAAAATAATGATGACTACCTTTGTCTTGTACTTCCGTTGCGGAATTAAGAATAACTTAATAAGAAGATGTATATTAAAGAATTTTGCTTGCATAATTTCAGAAATTATTCAGATCAGACAATTGAATTCCAACAAGGGATAAATCTACTTGTCGGTTCAAACGGGCAGGGTAAGACTAATGCCCTCGAAGGAATTTATTATTTACTAACAGGAAAGTCTTATAGAGTAAAAAGAGAAAATGAATTAATTTTATGGGGAAAAAGAAACTTTTACCTTCAGGGCTCTTTCATAGCATCAGATAGATTATTAAAACTTGAAAGTTATTATGATTCAAATAAAAAAGTAATGAAAATTAATCAGCTTGCCTGTCGACGTTTATCAGACTATGTTGGCGTTGTGAATGCAGTCTTTTTTTCTCCGGATGACTTAGATATTATCAAAAAAGGACCTATGGAGAGAAGGCGGTTTCTCGATTTTCTTATTGCTCAGGTTAAACCCAGACATATTTCCCTACTTAATGCCTATTTAAAAATTATAAAACAAAAAAATATTCTTTTGAGACAAGAGAAAAACCTTGGCTTATTAAAAAACCAACTCTTTGCCTGGAATGAACAATTAGTTGATATAGGTTCAAAAATAATTACTAATCGGTGGGAATTCACAGAAATATTGAATCATTATTGTCAGCCAATTTTTAAAAAAATATTTTCAAATAATGATGACATAAGTCTGGAATACCATTCCTTAGGGAGAAAAAGCTTGAATGAAACTTTGGAGATTTTTCCGGAGATTCTCCAAAAAAAAATGTCCCAAGAAATGGAAAAAAAAGCTGTTCTCTTAGGACCCCACCGCGATGATCTTTTGATAAATCTTAATGGAAGAGCGGCCAGATTATATGCCTCTCAAGGTCAACAGCGTTCTTTAGTACTTTGTTTGAAGTTGGCAGAAATGGAAATAATAATTACTAAGAAAGGTGAATATCCAATATTGCTCCTTGATGATGTTCTTTCCGAGCTTGATGAATTTCGAAGAGAATATCTCTTGAACTACATTAATTGTTCTGATAAACAAACTATTATTACCATGACAGGTGCAGATAAAAAAATAATTAACGACCAAATAGCGGTTTATCAGGTTTTCCGCGGAAATATAAGGAGGGAATATTGAAATTGTTTTTACATTTAGGAAATGATTGTATGGTGCTTAAAGACAAAATTATTGTTATTTTAAGCTTGGACACAATAAGTAATAGCAAGGTTTCCCATAATTTTATTAATAATCAATTAAAAAGCGGAAAAGTACAAAATATTGCTGAAAAGGGCAAAGAAAAGTCTTTTATTATAACTACTTCCGGGATGTATGTATCCCCTATTTCGTCTTTAACCCTTCTTAAGAGGTCTGCTGCTAAAACTAACTTTGATTCACTTTAAGCTTTAATACAAGGCCACTTTTCAAAAATGAATAATACGAAGTAAAAAGCAAATCAATATTTAAAGTCATGTATATTTACATGAAAAAATACAAGTATGATCTAATTGGCAATTTACCTCTCTCTTGTAGAGGGGTTTTGATATTTGAAAATTAACTACTTTTATAGTATAATAATACGGTTAAAGGATAAATTTGGGAGGGAACAGCTTTGCAAAAAGTGCCGGATATTAAAACGATGAAAGAGCCCGTTTCTGACTATAACGCTGATCAAATTGAGGTTCTTGAAGGATTAGAAGCTGTTCGTAAACGACCCGGTATGTATATTGGTTCCACTAGCAGCAGGGGATTACACCATTTGGTATATGAAATCGTAGATAATAGTATTGATGAGGCCATGGCGGGCTACTGTGATGATATTCAAGTCATTATTCATCAAGATAACAGTATTACGGTCAAAGATAATGGACGTGGTATACCCGTTGATCTGCATCCTAAAATGAATAAATCAGCTTTGGAAGTTGCTTTTACTGTCCTTCATGCTGGAGGAAAATTTAATAATGATGCTTATAAAGTATCCGGTGGTTTACATGGTGTGGGGATGAGTGTAGTCAATGCTTTATCAATCTTATTGAAAGTGGAAGTCAAAAAAGATGGAAAGAGATATACTCAAGAATATTCTCAAGGTAAAGCACTAGCTGAGTTACAGGAAATAGGAACATACAGAGGAAGTTCTGGAACTATAATTACTTTTCAGCCCGATCCGGGGATTTTTGAAGATACCGTTTACGACTTTGAAATACTAGCTCATCGTTTAAAAGAACTTTCATTTTTGAATAAAAATGTTGCCATTTCACTTACGGACGAGAGAACTAATACAAATGAAGTCTATAAACATAGTGGTGGTTTAGTAGATTTTGTGAAATATCTTAATAAAAATAAAGATACCATTCATCCCAAGCCAATAATCTTTGAGGCAGAACGAGATGGTAACTTAGTAGAAATTGCCCTTCAATACAATGATGGTTATACCGAAAATCTCTTTTCCTATGCTAATAATATTAATACTACAGAAGGTGGAACCCATGAAGCGGGCTTTAAAGCCGCCCTTACTCGAGTTGTTAATGATTATGCTCGTAAAAATAATATCCTTAAAAGTAATGAGAATAACCTAAGTGGAGAAGATGCGAGAGAAGGATTGACGGCTATCCTTTCGGTAAAGGTTAAGGAACCACAATTTGAAGGCCAAACTAAGACCAAACTTGGAAATAGCGAAGTAAGATCCATAGTAGACAATGTTGTAGGGGAAGGACTATCGACGTTTTTCGAAGAAAATCCTTCTGTTGCTAAGAAAATTATTGAGAAAGCTTTACAGGCAGCAAGAGCAAGATTGGCCGCTCGTAAAGCAAGAGATTTAACTAGACGTAAAAATGCTTTAGAAAGTACTTCTCTTCCGGGAAAACTTGCTGATTGTACTTGGAAAGATCCTCGATATTGTGAAATGTATATAGTAGAGGGTGATAGTGCCGGCGGTTCAGCTAAGCAAGGTAGAGATCAAAAGTTTCAGGCCATTTTACCATTGCGGGGAAAAATCCTAAATGTAGAAAAAGCACGCCTGGATAGAATCTTAGCAAATGCTGAAATTAGAGCGATGATCACCGCCTTGGGAACAGGGATCTCCGAAGAATTTGATATTGAGAAAGCCCGCTATCACAAAATTGTGATTATGACAGATGCTGATGTCGATGGTTCTCATATTAGGATTCTTCTCTTAACTTTTTTCTACCGCTATATGAAACCATTGATTGAGCATAATTATGTTTATATTGCCCAGCCACCTTTATTTAAAATCAAAAAGGGTAAAAATATTCAGTATGCATACAGCGATCAGGATTTAGAACGGATCCTGGAAGATATCGGTCGGGAGAGAACCGAAATTCAGCGTTATAAAGGTCTTGGAGAAATGAATGCTGAGCAACTTTGGGAAACAACCATGGATCCCGAAACTCGTACCGTCCTTCAGGTAAAACTCGAAGATGCCATGAAAGCAGATGACCTTTTCACTATACTGATGGGTGATAAGGTAGAACCTAGAAGAGAATTTATTCAGAAATATGCTAAAGATGTACGAAATTTGGATGTCTAGGATCTAGAAATCCAAGAAAAGGAGCGGACGCTTATGTCCATGGAACTATTTAATGGCAAGGTTCTGCCGATCGAGATTTCGGAAGAACTAAAAAAATCATTTATCGACTACTCCATGAGTGTAATAGTTAGTCGGGCTCTTCCCGATGTACGAGATGGTTTAAAACCGGTTCATCGGCGGATTCTTTATGCTTCACAAGAATTAGGAATGACCCCTAATAAATCCTATAGCAAATCTGCTAGACTTGTTGGGGATTGTATGGGTAAATTTCATCCTCACGGGGATTCTTCAATTTATGATGCTGTTGTTCGTATGGCCCAGGATTTTTCCAGCCGTTATCTTTTAATTGATGGACACGGTAATTTCGGGTCAGTTGACGGAGACTCTGCTGCAGCTATGCGTTATACTGAGGTGCGGATGGCTCCTTTAGCAACTTATATGCTGGCAGATATCGAGAAAGATACAGTAGATTTTGTTCCTAACTATGATGAAAAAGAAAAAGAACCCACGGTTTTACCGGCTAAATTTCCTAATCTTCTAGTAAACGGTTCCTCAGGTATTGCTGTAGGGATGGCCACCAATATTCCCCCTCATAATCTTGGCGAAGTTATTGATGGAGTTACTTTTTTGCTTGACAGTCAAGATAGAAGTGAGGATGGATCTGAGCCGGGGATCAAGGAACTTATGAAATATATCAAGGGTCCGGATTTTCCCACTGGGGGCTTAATCATGGGCACTGAAGGGATTATCGATGCCTACACTACGGGAAAAGGTTCCGTTAAGACTAGAGCAAAGGTAAATATTGAAAAGTTAGAGAGATCGGGTAAATCGCAGATTATTGTTACGGAAATTCCTTTTCAGGTTAATAAGTCTAGGCTTATAGAGAAAATTGCCGAGCTTGTATCGGAGAAGAAAATCGATGGAATTACGGATCTGCGAGATGAATCTACGAGGAAGGGCATGCGTATAGTAATCGAACTTAGACGTGATGTTAATCCACAAGTGATCCTTAACCAGCTTTATAAACATACCCAGATGGAAAATAGTTTCGGGATTAATCTCTTAGCACTGGTAGATGGTGCTCCGAAAGTACTCAATCTAAAAGAAATACTTACCCACTTCATTAACCATCAGAAGGATGTTATCATCAGACGTAGCCGTTTCGAACTGAAAAAAGCCGAGGATGCGGCCCACATCGTCGAAGGATTACGTAAAGCCTTAGATGTCATTGACGAAGTAATCGAGATTATTCGCTCGTCTAAAGATGACGAAACCGCTAAAAACAGACTAATTGAGCAATTCGATTTTAGTGAGAAACAAGCCCAAGCTATCTTGGATATGCGTTTAAGAAGGTTAACAGGTTTAGAACGGGAAAAATTAGATGCTCAATATCAAAAACTTTTAGATGAGATCGCTTATCTAAAGGCAATCTTAAGTTCTGATATGAAGGTCCGAGGGATTATTAAGACGGAATTAGAAGAGATCAAGGCTAAGTTTGCCGATAAACGCCGTTCAGAGATCACTTTCGACGCTACAAAGATGGCGATCGAGGATCTAATTACCGAGGAAGATGTGGTTATTACGGTAACCCATCGAGGGTATATCAAAAGATTACCCCTAACAACTTATCGTAGCCAAAGAAGAGGTGGCCGGGGCGTAAGTGGCATGTCTACCGGCGAGAATGACTTTGTAGAAAATTTGTTCATCTCTTCGACCCATCATTATATTCTTGTCTTTACCTCGAAAGGGAAAGTCTATAAACTTAGGGCTTTCGAAATACCTGAAGCCAGTAGAACAGCTAAAGGAACTGCTATCGTCAATCTCTTAAACCTTTCCCAGGGTGAACAAGTGACCGCCACTATTGCAGTAAGAGAGTTTAAAAGTAATTTTCATCTTCTTACCGTCACCAAGAATGGAATAGTAAAGAAAACAGCCTTAGAAAATTATGATACGCGAAGAAGTGATGGTATAATTGCTTTAACCTTAAAAGAAGATGATGAGCTCATCGGGGTGCGTCTTACAGAGGAAGGCGATGATGTGATCTTGGCTACCCGCCGTGGTCAAACAATCCGTTTTTCCGAAGCGGACGTCCGGGCTATGGGTCGTACAGCACAGGGCGTCAGAGGAATTAACCTGAGGAAGAAAGATTATGTTATAGGGATGGATGTTATCGATGGTTCCGGTGAAGATATAGAAATACTGACAATGACAGAAAATGGCTTTGCTAAGAGAACAGCTGTGCAAGAATTCCGGAGACAGGGTCGGGGCGGTAAAGGAATTATCGGTCATAGGATTATTTCTAAAACTGGCCCTCTGGCAGGGATTAAGGCTGTTACAGCAGAAGAAGAATTGATGGTCATTACGGATGAAGGAATCGTAATTCGCCAGGAAGTAAACGGTATCTCGGTTCAAGGAAGGTCTGCCCAAGGCGTTACGGCCATGAGAACAGGGGAAAGTAAAGTGGCTGCTATAGCTAGATTTATCAGTAAAGAAGAATAATTAATCATTACCCTGATATAATCAGACGTGACGTGGAAATATTATAATTATCAGATACTAAGGAGGAATATTCATGGCAGATGTTACGTCATGGAAAGCAAAAACTGGATTTGCCGAAAAATTAAAAGGTGGCGTGATTATGGATGTCACTACACCTGAACAAGCAAAGATTGCTGAAGAAGCTGGAGCTTGCTCCGTTATGGCTTTAGAAAGAGTTCCTGCTGATATCAGGGCGGCAGGAGGAGTAGCCAGGATGGCTGATCCTACTATAATTAAAAAAATCATGGAAGTAGTAACCATTCCCGTCATGGCTAAGGTTAGAATTGGTCACTTTGTCGAAGCACAAATTTTAGAGGCATTAGATACTGATTTTATTGATGAAAGCGAAGTCCTTACGCCTGCTGATGAGCTTTATCATATCGATAAACATAAATTTAAGGTGCCTTTTGTTTGTGGTGCTCGTAATCTAGGGGAGGCTCTTCGTAGAATCGGGGAAGGTGCGGCGATGATCAGAACCAAAGGTGAACCGGGAACAGGTAATGTGGTCGAAGCCGTTCGGCATATTCGTACCGTAATGGCTGAGATTCGTAGACTTACCACCATGCCTAAAGAAGAATTGATGACAGCAGCCAAGGAAATGGCTGCACCATATGATCTGGTTCTTTATGTTGCTGAACATGGAAAATTGCCTGTAGTTAATTTTGCTGCAGGAGGAATTGCTACTCCGGCAGATGCTGCTCTTATGATGCAACTTGGTTGTGATGGTATTTTTGTCGGTTCAGGTATCTTTAAATCAGCCGAACCTGCTAAGAGAGCTCGAGCCATAGTTTTAGCCACCAAGAACTATAATGACCCGGAGATGCTAGCTAAGCTTTCGGAAGAATTAGGTGAAGCTATGCCCGGTTTAGAAATTTCTTCTATAGCTCCGACAGAAAGGATGCAAGAACGGGGCTGGTAATAATAAAAAAGAATTTTGTTTACTATAACTTTTAAGAAGTGGTCGATTAGGAACAATTATAGGAGGTTCTCAAAATGCTCGATCTTAAATTTGTGCGCAGTAATCCGGATATTGTCAGAGAGGCTTTAGCTAAACGTCATGAGGATATCGACCTTGATGACTTTCTCAAACATGAAGAAGATAAAAGGAAGATTTTGTTTGAGGTGGAGAATCTAAAAGCTGAGCGCAATAAAGTTTCAGAGGAAGTTGCCAAACTTAAAATGAGTGGGCAAGACGCTGAGAAACTGATTCTTAAGATGCGAGAGGTTGGTCAAAAGATTAAAGAGATGGATGAGACCTTAAGTCAGATCGACCAGAAGATGCGAGAGGTACTTTATCTTATTCCTAATATCCCTAATGATTCGGTTCCGGTGGGAAAGGACGAAAGCGATAATGTCGAAGTCCGTAAATGGGGAATACCAAAAAAGTATGAATTTGAACCTTTGGCTCATTTCGAATTAGGAGAAAAGCATGATATTTTGGACTTTGGGCGGGCAGGTAAAGTGACTGGAACAAGGTTCACATTCTATAAAGGCTTAGGGGCAAGATTGGAAAGAGCCCTTATTAATTTCATGCTTGATAGGCATATTAAAAAAGGTTACACAGAGATTTTTCCGCCATTTATGGTCAATCGTCAATCCATGATTGGCACTGGCCAGCTCCCTAAGTTTGCTGAAGATGCTTTTAAAGTGGAGAACACTGATTACTTCCTTATCCCTACAGCCGAAGTGCCTGTAACTAACATTTATAGGGATGAAATACTGGAGGCAGACAAGCTTCCCCTCTATTATTGTGCTTATAGTGCTTGTTTTCGGGCTGAAGCCGGAGCCGCAGGTAGAGATACCAGAGGACTTATTAGACAGCATCAATTTAATAAAGTAGAGCTAGTTAAATTCTCTCTTCCTGAGAATTCTTATGATGAACTTGAAAAATTGACCGCAGATGCCGAAGCCATACTACAGGAATTAGAACTTCCCTATAGGACGGTTACTCTTTCCACCGGTGACCTGGGCTTTAGTTCAGCTAAAACTTATGATCTCGAAGTATGGCTTCCAAGCTTTAATACCTACAGAGAAATATCCTCCTGTAGTAATTTTGAAGATTTCCAAGCTAGAAGAGCGAATATTCGTTTCCGACGGGAACCGAAAAAGAAGCCGGAATTTGTCCATACTTTAAATGGTAGTGGTCTGGCTATTGGTAGAACTGTTTCAGCCATTCTGGAAAACTATCAAGAAGAAAGTGGGAAAATTAGAATTCCTCAAGCATTGCAACCCTTCATGGGTGTCGAATATATAGGATGAAAAGCATAATTAAATACTTGCTTTATTTTTATCAAATACTAAAAAATAAACTTTTGTTTTAAACCTTAGTTGTATTTCTAATCTAGATCTAAAAAAACATTTAAATGTATTAAATAACGATAAAACATTGTCGACGCGGAATATTTTAAGACATACATTTAGGATAAAAATGACCTGATATTACTTCTTGTTTAGAAATTAAGATTATGTTATACTATCTATCGTCGTCTTCTGGAGGGGTGTCCGAGAGGTTTAAGGAGCCGGTCTTGAAAACCGGTGTCATCGCAAGGTGCCGTGGGTTCGAATCCCACCCCCTCCGCCATACTAAAGATAGGATTCGAACGGGCGGCAAAGAAAAGCCGACC